>JANNDN010000165.1:0-1905 GCA_031387795.1 Sphingomonas sp. | reverse complement strand
CGGCGCACCGACGAGAGCGTGTTCGTCAAGGGCAAGACCATCGCCGCGACCCCGGGCAGCGTCGTCTATCAGTCCGATCTGTTCCAGCTGATCCAGTACAATCCGGCGACGGAGACAGTCGCGGCCGAGCCCTTGCTCTACGTGCCCCCGCTGGTGAACCGTTTCTACATGATCGACCTGACCGAGAAGCAGAGCTTCGTGAAATGGCTGGTCGACGAGAGCCGGACGGTGTTCGTGATCAGCTGGGTCAATCCAGGTTCCGAGCTTCGGGACAAGGGCGTCGAGGATTATGCACTGGCGATCGTCGAGGCGGTCGAGCAAGTGACGAAGCGCACCAAGGCCGCGCCCGATTTGTTCAGCTTCTGCCTCGGCGGAACGCTGGCCGCGATCGCGCTCGGCTGGCTCGCCGCCAAGGGTCGGGGCAAGGAGGTCAATTCGGCGACCTTGATCGGCTCGATGGTCGATTTCGCCGACATGCGCGACTGGTCGGCGTTCGTTCACGAGGGGCATTTGGGCGCGCTCGAGGATCATCTCGAAAGCCAGGGCTATGTCGACAGCGTCGAACTGCAGCGATTGTTCGCGGCGATGCGCGCCAACGACCTCATCTGGTCGAGTGTGATCAACCATTATCTGCTGGGCAAGGACGCGCCGCCGAGCGATTTGCTGACCTGGTTCGAGGATGGCGCGCGGATCCCCGCGGCATTCCTCAAAGGTTACAACCGCGATCTGCTCAAGGACAATAAGCTAAAGGAACCGGCCGGATTCACGGTCCGTGGAACGCCGATCGATCTGGCTAAGATCGAGACCCCGCTGCTGGTCATCGCGCTCAAGGACGATCATGTTTCGGCGTGGGAAGCGGTCTATTCCGGCGCGCGGCATCTGGGTGCGGACTTCATCCTCGGCGGATCAGGTCACAACGCCGGGGTGATCAATCCGCCGAGCCGAAACAAGCACGGGTTCTGGACCGGCTCGAAGAAGCTGCCCGAGGACGCCGAAGACTGGCTGGCCAAGGCGACCAAGAACGAAGGCAGCTGGTGGCCCTTCTGGACCGGATGGCTGACCGCGCACGGAAGCAAGAAGGACGTCGCCGCCCGCAAGCCCGAAACACCGATCGAGCCGGCCCCCGGCAGCTATGCGATGGCGGACTGATGGATGCGGTGACGACCTCGCGCGATGTGCTGACCGTCAAAGAAGGGCAGGCCGGCCGGCTGCGGCTAAACCGGCCCAAGGCGCTGCACAGCCTCAACCGCCAGATGGTCCGCGACATGGCGGCGGCGCTGCACGAATGGCGCGACGACCCCGAGGTGCGGATCATCCTCATCGACCACACCGAAGGCCGCGGTTTTTGCGCCGGTGGCGACGTCGTCAGCATCGCCCAGGCGGTGACCGGGCACGAGGAGGCGGCGCGGTCCTTCTTCTTCGACGAATATCGCCTCAACCACCTCGAATATACCTATGCCAAGCCGGGCGTCGCCTTCATGGACGGAGTGACGATGGGCGGCGGGGTCGGGATCGCCTGCCCGTGCCGATATCGCGTCGCGACCGAGCGGACGGTGCTGGCGATGCCCGAGACCGCGATCGGCATTTTCCCCGATGTCGGCGGCGGGCGCTATCTGTCGCGTCTGCGCGGGCGGATGGCGCAATTCCTCGCGCTGACCGGGGCGCGGCTGGACGGCGCGGAGTGCCTGAAGCTCCGGCTCGCGACCCATTATCTGCCGTCGGATCGGCTCGAGGAGGCCAAGGAGCGGATCATCGAACAGCCGTTCCGAGTCGCCGCGATCCTCGACGAACTGAGCGAAGAGAATGTGCCTGCGCCGCGGATCACGGAGAATCTCGAGCGGATCGACCGCTATTTCGCCTCGGACGAGCTCGAGGGCATCCTCGCGGCGCTCGATGCCGGCGACG
>JANNDN010000152.1:0-7068 GCA_031387795.1 Sphingomonas sp. | reverse complement strand
CACCGTCAGCGCCAAGATCGGTGCCCAATTGGGGTTCGGGACCATCGCCGACATGGCGCGGCGCTTCGGGATTACCACCCCGATTTCAACTTTCCCCTCGATGGTGCTGGGGGCCAGCGACGTCCGCCTGCTCGACATGACTCGCGCCTTCGCTTCGGTCGCGTCGAAGGGCGTCGCCGTGACGCCCTATGCGATCCGCAAGGTCGTCACCGCCGACGGCCAGTTGCTTTATCAGCACGACATTCAGGAGGAGCGCGTTCTGGTCGCTCCCTGGGTGGCGGCCGAAATGACCGATTTGCTCCAGTCCGCGGTCCTCTCGGGCACCGGCCGCGCGGCACAGATCGGCCGCCCGGTCGCGGGCAAAACCGGGACCACCAGCTCGAACAAGGACGGCTGGTTCATCGGCTTTTCCAGCGGGCTCACCGCGGGGGTGTGGATGGGCCGCGACGATGCCCGGCCGGTGCCGGGGCTGCAGGGCGGAACCGCACCGGCGCGCGCCTTCCGCGATTTCATGATGGCCGCGGTCGCCGACCGCCCGGTCGAGCAGTTCGAGACCGAGGTGCCGGTCCCCGACTGGCAACTGACTCCGGAGGAGGAGATGTTCGGCGCCGTCAACGTCATCACCGACGGGATGGAGCCGCTGGTCGACGAGAATGGCATGCCGATCGGCACGCCCGGCCAACCTTACGGACCGCCGCCGGTTATGCCCGGTGTGCGGCCCGACGGCACCGGCGAGCCCAGCCAGCAGGACCTCGATCAGGCTTTCCCGCCGGGGCAAAGCGCAACGCGATACCCGCCGCGCCAACCGCCACCACAGCAACCACAGCCCCTACCCGGTCCCCCGCCCGATCCGTCGCAGCCCCGGACCTAGTCGGCGAAGGTCCGCCCGGGCCGCGGCGAGCATTGACCCGACAAGCGCGGCCTCAAGCGCCTTGAAGTCGGCGCCGTGATCGAGGTGGCGGAGATGCGCGACCTCATGCGCGACGACGAACCGGCGGACATGGGGCGGGGCCAGGATCAGGCGCCAGCTGAGCCGGATCCGGCCTTGCGACGAGCAGCTCCCCCAGCGGCTCGAGGCGTCGCCGACGTGGACCGAGCGCGCCGAGACTCCCGCCACTGCTGCGAACTCCGCCACCTCGCGCGACATCGTGTCGAGCGCATAGCGCTTGAGAAAGCTCCCGACCCGCGAAGCCAGGCCCTCGCTTGGCCCCCCGCACCGGATGTAGTCGCTTTCGAGCGTGACCCGCCGGGGCCGCGCCGGGTCCCAGTCGATCCGCCGTTCGCACCCGTCCACGGGGATCAGGCTGCCCGGTTCGAACAGCGTGACCGGGCCGAGCTGGGACAGCTGACGATCGAGCCATTCGCTCTGCTCCACCGCCCAGGCGAGGGCGGTCCGGCGGCTGGTGCGGTAGGGGCAGGTGAGCTTGAGTCGGCCCTTCGCTTCGTCGAGGCGCAACCGCATCCGGCGCGCCCGGCGCATGGGAAGAATTTCGATCGGGAGCGGAAGCAGCGCCTCGAGCGCGGCTTCAGAGCGAGCGCTCGACCACATGATATTCGAGCTCGCCGGCGTCGTCCTCGCTCACCGTCCAGCCGCGCGTCGACTGACCGGCTTCGTGGACGGTCTCGCGGTCGCCGGAGATAAGGTAGTGCCAGTCGAACAGCGGCTCGCCGGCGGCTCGCAGGCGATAGGCACAAGTTTCCGGCAGCCAGTCGAGCCTGTCGAGGTTCGAGCGGTCGATGCGGACGCAGTCGCTGACCCGTTTTTGGCGGTGCTTGTAATCGAGGCAACGGCCGTTGCGCCGATCGAGCAGCTTGCACGCCACGTTGGTCGGATAGAGGAGCCCGGTTTCCTCGTCCTCGAGCTTGTGGACGCAGCAGCGGCCGCACCCGTCGCACAGCGCTTCCCATTCGCCCTGGTCGAGGCTGGCGAGATCGCGTTCCCAAAATGCTGGCCGGCTATTCATGACAAGGCCAGCCTTGCTCTGCTAGACAAAGCACATCAAGGGGTTGATCGGATTTCCATGGCAATGCGCGCATTCTTTCTTATCTGTAGCGGAGCACTGCTCCTGACCGGCGCCGGACCCGTTCTGGCGCAGCAGAAAAGCGACGGCTACGCCCTGATCGAGGCGGTCAAGAAAGACGATGCGAGCGCCGCGCTCCAACTTTTGCGCGACAATCCGACGCTCGTCGACACGCGCGACGAAAATGGCGACACGCCGCTGATGATCGCGCTGCGCCGCAACAACCGCGCCTGGACCGGGCAGTTCCTCAACAGCGGGGCCAATGTCGAACTCGCCGCGAAGAACGGGGACACCCCGATCATCCTCGCCGCGCGAGTTGGCATGGAGGACGCCATCGGCTGGATGATCAGGCTCGGCGTCAAGATCGATTCGGCGAACAAGATGGGCGAGACGGCGCTGATCATCGTGGTTCTTGGCCGCAATCTGCGCTTGGTGAGGCTCCTTCTCGCCGCTGGCGCCAACCCCGACAAGTCCGATTATTCGGGCCACTCCGCCCGCGACTATGCGGCGCGCGACAATCGCTCGCGGCAGATGAGCGAGATGATCGAGAAGGCCAAGCCGAAAGGCTGATCAGCGCGCTTCGCCGAGCGTTGGGTCGATTTGCGCCGACAGTCGGCGCGCGGCGCGCCTGGCAAAGCGCAGCAGCTCGGCCTTGCGCCGGGCCGGGGCCAGTGGCCGCTCCGCCGCCGCGCGGACGATCGCCGCGTCATAGCGGTCGGCGACGATCAGGCCCGCCGCATTCGGCAGAAAGCGCTCCTCGTCGAGAATCCGCGCGAGCGCCGGCGGCACCGCCCAATAGAACAGGTCGCAAAAATCGAGATAGTCGGTCCACTTGGAATCGCCGAGAAGGTCGGCCCTGGCGACCTTGATCTCGACGATCGTGAAGATGCCCTTGGCGTCGATCGCCATCAAGTCCGCACGGCGTCCGTTGGCCAGCGGGACCTCACAGACCGCGAACGAATCGCCGCGGCACAGCAGGCGCGTAACCCCGCGCGCGACATCGGCCGCGATCGGCGGCGAATCGATGAAACAGGAGGAATCGACGGCGCTGGCCATCCCCAAAGTTTAGAACGAAACGCAAACACCGCAATGGCCATCGGAAAAGCGGGCGAACTCTCGCTCACCCGCTTCCCGCCCCTCAACCGATGGTCGCGCTAGCGATAGAAGATATGGTTGCCGATCGAGGCGACGCGCTTCAGCCGCCATCCCGGCGAGACATAGCGCGCGTGAAAGAACAACGCTTTGCCGACCGACGACAGCTTGAGTCCACGGTCGACGATCTTGGCGATGGCGACAGCGGTCTGCCACTGACGGCCATTGCGCGGCGTCGAGGGCAGCGACTTGCCGCGGATGAAGGAGAATTGGCTGCGCTGGAACAGCACCCCGCAATAGGACGACGGGAATCGCCCGCTCCCGGCGCGGTTGGCGATGACCTGCCCGACCGCCAATTGGCCGGCCAGCGATTCGCTCTTCGATTCGTAATAGATGCCCGTGGCGAGGCATTCCATTTCGCGGCTTCCGGCGTCGCTGGCGCGGAGCGAGGAAACCATCGCCGAAAGTTCGGCGCCGCGCTCGACCTGCAATTCGGGCGCTGCAACCTCGGGCGAAGGCTCGGCCTCGATCGGATCGTCGAATGGGCCGGGGGCCTGCGTCTCGTCGGCGGGATCGGCCAGCAGCGGCTGGCCATCAGGATCGATCAGATCGCCGAGGCTGGCCTCGGGAAGGCTCACGCTGGCCGTCGTGACCAAGGTGTCGGCCGCAGGTCCTGCCTGGGCCGGAGCAATATTCATGGCGACTAGCGCGGCAGAAACCAGCAGCGCTGAACGAACAGGATTAATCATTACGGCCAAATATCATGCGGTTTGCCGGAAGATCAGGCCCAAGATGTTTGCGAATACTTCCGCAAGGCCCTCGATCGACAGTCCGTCTCGCGTGGCATTCTCGCTTCAATCAGCCAGAAAATGCCCCCCGCTCTTGTTGTTGGCAGACGTTTCCCGCCAAATCGTTACGGGGTCAAGGAATGGCGGTCGTTTCAGCGATGAACCGTTCGGGCTGCGCGACATCCAGTTCGATTGCCCACAAATCCCCGTCGAACCGTGTCCTTTTGGCGAGGAACTCTGCAACGATTTGCGATTCGGAGCTTTCCGGGGGGCCCACGCTATCCCACCGATACGACCCGTCGAGGCTCAGCAGCCGCTCGAGGCAGGTCACATGGCGGCCGCGGGTCGTGACCACGAGCAGCAGCGACCCGCGCTCGGGATCACCCTTCCTCATTACTGCGGCGAAATCACCAAGGGCCTGGGCCCGCCGCACGATCGCTGTCGCCTCGAGCTCGGTCGGGAGCCGGTCGGTCACCCGGTCGGCCCCGATGCTGCGCGGCGGTCAGGCAGCGTCCCGCTCATCGGCCGCGATGAGCACGGCGGCAAGCGCATCGCGGCTGCGCGCGCCGCGCATCTTCTCGAGCGTCGTCGAGTGGCGGATCGCCCGGCTGATCGACGCCAGCGCCTTGAGATGATCGGCGCCCGCGTCGGGCGGCGACAGGAGGAGGAAAACCAGGTCGACCTTGCGCTGGTCGACGGCCTTGTAATCGACCGGATCGGCGATCCGCGCAAACAGCCCATAGATGCGGTCGAGCCCTTCGATCTTGCCATGGGGGATGGCGACGCCCTGACCGAGGCCGGTGGAGCCGAGCTTTTCCCGCTCCATCAGGCAGGTAAAGATCGCCGCCGCCTCAAGCCCGCAGCGCTGCGCCGCGAGATTGGCCAGCTGCTGCAGCAGCGCGCGCTTGCTCCCGCCCGGAAGAGCGGGCCGAATGGCGTCGAAGTCGAGGAAGTCGGCAAATTGCATAGTGGGCGCCCGGAATACAATAACGAGGGAGCTGGATGAAGGAACTGACGGCGGAGCCGGAGGGGCGTGGTCTTCAGCCTCGAGGTTCGACCCAGCCGATATTCCCGTCCTCACGACGATAGATCATGTTGAACGCACCGGTCTTGCTGTTGGTGAACATCAGCGCCCCGGTGTTGCGCAGGTCCATCAGCATTACGGCGTCGGACACACTGGCCTTGGGAATGTCGACCCGGGTTTCCGCGATCACCGCGGGGAAGGTCGCCGACGGCTCGTTGGCGGGCTGATGGCCGGACAGGATTGTGTAGCCCGCGTCCTCGACGAACGGCCGCGAATCTTCCGACTTATGGTCGCGCAGCCGGCTGGTGTAGCGGCGCAGCTGGGATTCGATGCGGTCGGCGGCACCGCTCAGCGCAAGCAGCGGCTCGCGCCCGCTGGCCGAGGCCTTGAGCACCACGCCCTGATTGACCGGCGCGACGATGTCGCAGGTAAAATCATTGTTGGGGCCGCGGCCGAACGTCACGTTGGCCCCAACCGAACGAGTGAAGTATTTCTCGGTGATCTCGGAAATCTTGCGCTGCGCCTCTTCGCGCAGAGATTCGCCCGTGTCGACCTGATGGCCCGCGACCCGTACGTCCACTTGGACATGCTCCTTCATCGATATGCGCGGCGCTTTGGGCCGCGTCCGGCAAGGCGTCAACCGGCGCTTGCGAACCGCTGCCATAAAGGATTGACGATCCGTGCAAGAAACGCGCGGTGCCGCTCGAGCTCCGCGGGCAAAGGCGCATGCTCCCGGGCGGGTTGCGCCGGCCGCTCGGCGGGCGAGAGCGCTTCGGCAATCGACTGCTCGGCCGCGGCGGTTGCAAATCCGAGGCCGATCTGGCGCCCGCCGGTCAGCTCGACATAGACTTGGGCGAGCAATTGCGCGTCGAGCAGCGCACCATGTTTGACGCGGTGCGAGCGGTCGACCCCGAAGCGGACGCACAAAGCGTCGAGGCTGTGCTTGGCCCCCGGGTGCCGGGTCCGCGCCAGAGCCAGCGTGTCGCGCATCCGGGTGGTACAGACCGCGGGGCGGCCGCACAGGCCAAGCTCGTGATTGAGGAAGGCGAAGTCGAAGCCCGCATTATGCGCCACGAGCGGCGAATCGCCGATAAACTCGAGCAGCTCTTCGACCTTGACCGAAAACAGCGGCTTGTCGGACAGGAAGTGGGTGCTCAGCCCGTGGACCGCCTCCGCCTCGAACGGCATGTCGCGCTCGGGATTGAAGTAACAGTGGAAATGGCGGCCGGTTTCAACCCGGTGGACGATCTCGATACAGCCGATCTCGACGATGCGGTCGCCGGTCGCGGGGTTGAGCCCGGTGGTTTCGGTATCGAAGACGATTTCGCGCACGGCCACACTATCGCGCGCCCGATTCGCCGAGACAAGCGATTATCGCGGCCACTTGCGCTTCGGTCGCAGCGAAATCGCCACCGGTCTCGACGATCCAGTCGGCGCGCTTGCGTTTCTCCTCGTCGGGCATCTGCCGTTCGAGGATCGAGCGCAGCCTGGATTCGGTCATGCCGCGGCGGGCAAGCACGCGGCTGTGCTGGACCGCTTCGGGCGCGGAGACGACAACCACCTTGTCGAACGCGCCCTCGCCGCCGGTTTCGAACAGCAATGGGATGTCGAACAGCAAGACCGGCGAACCGCGATGTTCGACGATGAACCGTTCGCGCGCCGACTGGACCGCGGGGTGGACGATCGCTTCCAGGTCGGCGAGCGCGGCCGGGCCGGCGAGAACGCGCTGCGCCAACGCATCGCGGTCGAGCATTCCGTCGCGGACCACGCCGGGGAAGCGGGCCTCGATCGGCGCGAGTAGTGGCCCGTCCTGGCCCTGCAGCCGACGGACCTCGGCATCGGCATCGAACAGTGGAATGCCGGCACGCTCGAACATCGCCGCCACGGTCGACTTGCCCATTCCAATCGAGCCGGTCAGCGCGATCCTGATCACGAGTCGATCAACCCGCGTTCCCGAAGCGCACCGAGCAAGGGCAGGAGCGGCATCCCCAGGATGGTGAAGTGGCTGCCCGTGATCGTGTCGAACAATTGCACGCCGCGCCCTTCCATCCGGAATACCCCGACGCAATAGCCGACTTCGGGCCATTCGGCATCGAGATAGGAGTCGATGAAAGCGTCGCTCAGTTCGCGGAGCTTGAGCACG
>JANNDN010000103.1:0-10461 GCA_031387795.1 Sphingomonas sp. | reverse complement strand
GACCCGGCGCTGTGGGACGATCCCAAAGCGGCGCAGGAGGTGATGCGCGAGCGCCGCCGGCTCGAAGAGGCGATGAGCGCGACCAAGGCGATCGAGCGCGAGCTGTCGGAGACCGTCGAGCTTCTCGAAATGGCCGAGGCCGAGGGGGACACCGGCCTGGTCGACGATGGCGTCGCGAGCCTTTCCGAACTCGCCGACCGCGCCGATCGCGACAAGGTCGCGGCACTCCTCGCCGGAGAAGCCGACGCCAACAGCGCTTATGTCGAGATCAACGCCGGCGCCGGCGGCACCGAGAGCCAGGACTGGGCCGAGATGCTGAGCCGCATGTACACCCGCTGGGGCGAGCGCAAGGGGATGAAGGTCGAGCTCATCGACCATCATTCGGGCGAGCAGGCGGGGATCAAGTCCGCGACCATCCTGGTCAAGGGCGAGAATGCTTACGGCAATCTCAAGACCGAGAGCGGGGTCCACCGGCTGGTCCGCATCAGTCCCTATGACTCGAACGCGCGCCGACACACCAGTTTCTCGAGCGTATGGGTCTATCCCGAAGTGGACGACGACATCGACATCGAGATCAACGAAAGTGACCTCAGGATCGACACCTATCGCGCCAGCGGGGCCGGGGGCCAGCACGTCAACACCACCGACAGCGCGGTCCGCATCACCCATATCCCGACCAATATCGTGGTCGCCTGCCAGAACCAGCGCAGCCAGCACAAGAATCGCGCCGAAGCGATGAAGCAATTGAAGGCGCGTCTTTACGAGGCCGAGCTACAGAAGCGCGAGGCCGAATCCAATGCGGCCAACGCCAGCAAGACCGACATCGGCTGGGGCCACCAGATCCGTTCCTACGTGCTCCAGCCCTATCAGCTGGTGAAGGACCTGCGCACCGGGGTCACCTCGACCTCGCCCGGCGACGTGCTCGACGGCGAACTCGACCGCTTCATGGCCGCGGCCTTGTCGCAGCGGGTGACAGGAGAAAAGATTGAAGTCGAGGATGTGGAGTAATCCTCCCCGGAACGGGGAAGGGGACCGCGCCCGCAGGGCGTGGTGCAGGGGGATCGCCACGGGCGGCCAACCCCCTCCGTCAGCCTGCGGCTGCCACCTCCCCGTCCCGGGGAGGATCGGCTTGCTCGCCGCCCTCCTCCTCACCGCCTGCCGCGCCGAACCCGATCAGCCGCGCTTCCCCGCCGCCAACCGCGATGTCGCGCCGGTCGTCAGCGACCGTTTCTCGACCGAGGACGCGCGCGACCGGCTGGGCGAGGCCGAGGAGGTGATGGCGCTGGCCGGAGTGCGCGCAGGGATGTCGGTGGCCGATGTCGGCGCCGGCGAGGGCTATTACACCGTTCGCCTCGCCCGCGTGGTCGGACCGCACGGCCGGGTCCTGGCGGAGGACATCGACCCGCAAGCGCGCGACACCCTGAGCGAACGGGTCCACCGCGAACCGTTCGACAATGTCGCGGTCAAGCTCGGCGCGCCCGACAATCCGATGCTTCCGAACCGCTCGTTCGACCGCATCTTCCTGGTCCACATGTATCATGAGGTGACCAGCCCCTATGCCTTCCTGTGGCATTTGCGCGACGGGGTGAAGCCCGACGGGCTGGTGATCGTGGTCGATGCCGACCGGCCGGTGAAGAGCCACGGCATTCCCGTTGCCCGTCTCGACTGCGAGTTCCGCGCATTGGGACTGGAGCCGGTTGCTTCGAACAAACTCGAAGGCGGCTCTTATTTCCGATCGTATCGAATAGCGCGCGATCGCCCCGCGCCGGGGGATATCAAGCCGTGCTGATGGGGTTCCAAGCGGGCCGAATGCCGGAAGTTCAAAGGTAGCCCAATTGCCTCAGGCTGCTGACGTCGCGGCCCGCGAAGATCAGATGATCGAGCACCGCGCAGTCGAGCGCTTCGGTTGCGACGGCGAGGCGGCGGGTCGCACGGGTGTCGGACGCGCTCGGCGCAGGATCGCCACTCGGGTGATTGTGCGCGAGGACGATCCCGGCGCTGCCGTGGACCGCGGCATCGGCGACGATCGAACGCAGCGGGAAGTCGGCGTCGGCTTCGCTGCCGTCATGGCGCGACAGATGGACGCAGCGCGAATCGCCATCGAGGTGCGCGACGAACAGGCTTTCGCGCTGCGGGTCCGAATCGGCGAAACAGCCGGCGAAAAATTGCCGGGCGCTGGCCAGGCCGTCGATCTTGAGCGGGAGTTCGGCACGCTGATATCGCATCGGGGAAGACTAAGCCCGACGCGGGCGAATGGGCCATCACAAGCGAATCCGCATTGGCGCCGAAATGGACCTTAGCCCGCGCTTGGAGGCGGGCGGGAGCGCCGCTAGGGTGACCCGCGATGAAGCAATATCTCGACCTCATGGCGCGGATTCTCGACGAGGGGATCGAGCAGCAGGACCGCACCGGCACCGGCACGCTGAGCCTGTTCGGGGCGCAGATGCGCTTCGACCTCGCCGACGGATTTCCCCTGCTGACGACCAAGAAGCTGCACCTGCGCTCGATCATCGTCGAATTGCTGTGGTTTCTCAACGGCGACACCAACATCGCCTGGCTCAACGATCGCAAGGTCCGCATCTGGGACGAATGGGCGGACGCCGACGGCGATCTGGGCCCCGTTTATGGCAAGCAGTGGCGCGATTGGGAGACGGCTGACGGCCGCCACATCGACCAGATTGCGAACCTCGTCGAGCTGATCCGCGCCGACCCTTATTCGCGCCGCCAGATCGTCACCGCGTGGAACCCCGGCGAGCTTCACCGCATGGCGCTGGCTCCGTGCCATTGCCTGTTCCAGACCCAGGTCGCGGCGGGTCGGCTCAACCTCCAGCTTTATCAGCGCAGCGGCGACTTCTTCCTCGGCGTCCCGTTCAACATCGCCAGTTATGCTCTGCTCACCCACATGCTGGCGCGGACCTGCGGGCTCGAGCCGGGGACGTTTGTGTGGACCGGCGGCGACGTGCATTTATATTCGAACCACCTCGACCAGGCGCGGCTGCAGCTGACCCGCGACCCGCGGCCGCTGCCCAGGCTGGCGATCCGCGACCGCGGGCAGGGATTGTTCGGCTATGAGGCCGAGGATTTCGAGTTCGAAGCCTATGACCCGCACCCCCACATCGCGGCGCCGGTCGCGGTTTGAAGACCGGCCAATAAAAATAACGCTAGCGAAATGGACCCGTTTCGGCGAGTCAGCGTTGATTGGAGCGTCAACTAGGAGGATCATCATGTTTCAGAAGATTGCGACTGTCGCACTCGTCGCCGTGGCGCTGACCGCTGCGGCCTGTAATACCGTTCGCGGTGCGGGCAAAGACGTTCAGTCGGTGGCCAATTGCACCGAGGATCTCATGAAGCAGGGCAAGTGCTGAGCTAAGCTTCGCACTTCTCCGCAAAAAAGACCCCGCCTGGCCCGCGCCCGGCGGGGTTTTTTCGTGCCCGCGAACCGTCGCTCAAGTGCGCCGCATGCGCGCGATCAAGGTGACGAAGAACGCCGTCGACCAGCCGATCAGGATGATCCCGTTGATCCCCTCGATCGCGGACACGAGGCGCCAGCGCTCGGCCATCGCGGCGTCGCTGTACCCGATCGCGCCATAAGTGATGGTTGAGAAATAGACCGCCTCGCGCAGGCCCTCGACCGAGCCGATGCCGAGGTACAGAAAGGCATAGAGCCAGATTTCGATGCCATGCAGAACGAACAGGCCGAGGATCACGAATATCGTGGCGCCGATCCCGCGTAGCGAGAGCGGGTGGATGTGCTCCTCGGCCTCCTCAAGCTCCTCCAGGCGCAGAACCCGCGACAGCGCGTAAATGCCGCCGGCGTGGATCGCGACGGTCAGCAAGACCATGATCGTGGAAAGGGCGAGTTCGGCGAACATCGCGCGCAGCTTTCGGATCAGCGGTGCGATCGGTCAATCGATTGCGCAACGAAAAGGCCGCCGCCCGGTGGGGGCGACGGCCTTTTCGTTTGCAACGGAGGAGAGGCTTAGTCCTCGGTCTTGGCCTCTTCGATCGGAGCGGTTTCCTCGATCTTGGCTTCTTCGACCGGTTTCGCCTCTTCGACCGGCTTGGTTTCCTCGGTCTGGAGGTAATCGCCGGCGTCGGCATCGCTGCCATGGCCCGAAGTCACCACCTTGCCCAGCGGATCGTCGCCGGTGCCGGCGCTGTCGCGGGGCGAGCGGGCGAGCTCGGCCTCATGCTCCTGGGCCGCCGAATCGGGCGCGATCAGCGCTTCGGCGAGCTTGCGCTGCTGCGCGCGCAGCGCGGTGTCGCGCGACGAGGCGGCAATCCGCATCCGGTTCATGCCTGCGCCGGTTCCCGCCGGAATCAGGCGGCCGACGATGACATTTTCCTTGAGGCCGTTGAGCGTGTCGATCTTGCCTTGGACCGACGCCTCGGTGAGCACCCGGGTCGTCTCCTGGAACGAGGCGGCCGAGATGAAGCTGCGGGTCTGCAGCGACGCCTTGGTGATGCCGAGCAGAACCGGTTTGCCGACGGCGAGCTTCTTGCCCTTGCCCATCTTGGAGTTGACCTCGTCCATCTCCTCGCGGTCGACCTGTTCGCCGGCCAGCAGCGTGGTGTCGCCGCCATCGGTGATCTCGACCTTCTGGAGCATCTGGCGAACGATCACCTCGATGTGCTTGTCGTTGATCTTCACGCCCTGGAGCCGGTAGACCTCCTGGATTTCGCTGACGAGATATTCGGCCAGCGGTTCCACGCCGAGCACTTCGAGGATGTCGTGTGGATCGGGCGAGCCGCCGACGAGATTATCGCCGCGCTTGACGAAATCGCCTTCCTGGACCTCGATCAGCTTCGCCTTGGAGACGAGATACTCGACCGGATCCGAACCGTCCTCGGGAACGATCGCGATCTTCCGCTTCGCCTTATAGTCGCGCAGGAAGGTAACCTTGCCGCTGACCTTGGCGATGATCGCATTGTCTTTGGGCTTGCGCGCCTCGAACAGCTCGGCGACGCGCGGCAGACCGCCGGTGATGTCGCGGGTCCTGGCGGCTTCGCGCGGCATGCGGGCGAGCACTTCGCCGGTCTCGACCGACTGACCGTCCTCGACCGCGACGATCGCGCCCGCGGCGAGGCGATAGACGCCGTCCTCGCCCTTGCCCTTGCCGGTCAGGGTCAGGCGCGGCGCCATCGTATCCTTCTTGGACTTGGCCATGTCCTCGGTGACGACGCGCTGGGTGATGCCCGTCGATTCGTCGACGACCTCGGTCATCGTCCGGTTCTCGATCAGGTCCTGATACTTAACCGTACCGGCCTTTTCGGTGATCACCGGGCTGAACGAGGGATCCCATTCGGCGATGCGGTCACCGCGGCTGACGATGTGGCCGCTGTCGCACAGCAAATGCGCGCCATAAGGCACGCGGTGGGTGCTGAGCTCGCGCCCGTCCATGTCGAGGATCGCGATTTCGCCCGAACGCGACAGCGAGATGTGCCGGCCGCGCGGATCGGTGATCGTCGGCATGTCGCGAAACTCGATCGTGCCGTCGACCGGCGATTCCAGGTTCGACTGCTCGTTGAGCTGCGCGGCGCCGCCGATGTGGAAGGTCCGCATCGTCAGCTGGGTGCCCGGCTCGCCGATCGACTGCGCGGCGATCACGCCGACCGCCTCGCCGATGTTGACCGGCGTTCCGCGCGCGAGGTCGCGGCCGTAGCAATTGGCGCACACGCCCTGCTTCGAAGCACACACCAAAGGTGAGCGGATCTTGACGCCCTGCAGCCCGATTTCCTCGATCTGGGCGACCATCGCCTCGTCGAGCAGCTCGCCCTCCTTGATGATGACGTCGCCGGTCTTGGCGTCGACCACGTCCTCGGCGGTGGTGCGGCCGAGCACGCGCTCGGCGAGGCTGGCGATGACCGCGCCGCCCTGAACGATCGCGCGCATCTCGAGCGCGCGCTCGGTGCCGCAATCTTCCTCGATGATCACCGCGTCCTGGCTGACGTCGACCAGACGGCGGGTGAGATAGCCCGAGTTGGCCGTCTTGAGCGCCGTATCCGCGAGGCCCTTGCGGGCGCCATGGGTCGAGTTGAAATATTCAAGGACGGTGAGGCCTTCCTTGAAGTTCGAGATGATCGGGGTTTCGATGATCTCGCCCGACGGCTTGGCCATCAGGCCGCGCATGCCCGCGAGCTGCTTGATCTGTGCCTGCGAACCACGAGCGCCCGAATGGGCCATCATGTAGATCGAGTTGAGATCGGCTTCGCGGCCGTTGGCGAGCTTCGGCGTGGCCGAAATCTCCTTCATCATCGCGGACGCAACCTGATCGCCGCAGCGCGACCAGGCGTCGATCACCTTGTTGTACTTTTCCTGCTGGGTGATGAGGCCGTCCTGATATTGCTGCTCGTAATCCTTGACCAGCGCGCGGGTGTCCTCGACCAGCTGAACCTTGGCCTCGGGGATGACCATGTCGTCCTTGCCGAACGAGATGCCGGCCTTGAACGCGTGGCGGAAGCCCAGTGACATGATCGCGTCGGCGAACAGCACGGTCTCTTTCTGGCCGGTGTGGCGATAGACGATGTCGATGACGTCGCCGATTTCCTTCTTGGTGAGGGTCCGGTTGACGGTCTCGAACGGCACCTTGTGAGTCTTGGGCAAGGTCTCGCCGAGCAGCATCCGGCCAGCGGTCGTCTCGAACCGCTTCATATATTCCTTACCGTCCTCGTCGGTCTGCGGAACCCGGCTGATGATCTTCGAGTGAAGCGTCACCGCTCCGGCGGCGAGCGCCTGGTGAACCTCGGCCATGTCGCTGAGCATCATGCCCTGGCCCGGCTCATTCTCTTTCTCGAGGCTGAGGTAATAGAGGCCCAGGACCATGTCCTGCGACGGCACAATGATCGGCTTGCCGTTGGCGGGCGAGAGGATGTTGTTGGTGCTCATCATGAGCACGCGGGCTTCCAGCTGAGCCTCGAGCGACAGCGGCACGTGGACCGCCATCTGATCGCCGTCGAAATCGGCGTTGAAGGCGGCGCAGACGAGCGGGTGAAGCTGGATCGCCTTGCCCTCGATCAGCACCGGCTCGAACGCCTGGATGCCAAGACGGTGAAGCGTCGGCGCGCGGTTCAAGAGCACCGGATGCTCGCGGATCACCTCATCGAGGATGTCCCACACTTCCTTGCGCTCTTTCTCGACCCACTTCTTGGCCTGCTTCAAGGTCATCGAGAGACCCTTGGCGTCGAGCCGCGAGTAAATGAATGGCTTGAACAGCTCGAGCGCCATCTTCTTCGGCAGCCCGCACTGGTGGAGCTTGAGTTCCGGCCCGGTGACGATGACCGAGCGGCCCGAATAATCGACCCGCTTGCCGAGGAGGTTCTGGCGGAAGCGGCCCTGCTTGCCCTTGAGCATGTCGGACAGGGACTTGAGCGGACGCTTATTGGCGCCGGTGATGGTGCGGCCGCGGCGGCCGTTGTCGAACAAAGCGTCGACCGCTTCCTGAAGCATGCGCTTTTCGTTGCGGACGATGATGTCCGGAGCGCGCAGCTCCATCAGCCGCTTCAAGCGGTTGTTGCGGTTGATCACGCGGCGATAGAGATCGTTGAGATCAGAGGTCGCGAAGCGGCCACCGTCCAGCGGCACCAGCGGGCGCAGCTCGGGCGGGATGACCGGCACGACGTCGAGGATCATCCACTCGGGCTTGTTGCCCGAATCGATGAAGCTTTCGACGACCTTCAATCGCTTGATGATCTTCTTGGGCTTGAGTTCGGACTTGGTCGTCTCGAGCTCTTCGAGCAGCGCCTTCTTCTCGCCCTCGAGGTCGAGGTCGATCAGCATGTGCTTGACCGCCTCGGCGCCGATCCCGGCGGAAAAAGCGTCCTCGCCATATTCATCCTGCGCCTCGAGGAGCTCGTCCTCGGTCAGCAGCTGATATTTCTCGAGCGGGGTCAGGCCCGGCTCGATGACGACATAGGATTCGAAGTACAGCACCCGCTCGAGCTGCTTCAACTGCATGTCGAGGAGCAGGCCGATGCGGCTCGGCAGCGACTTCAGGAACCAGATGTGCGCGACCGGCGCGGCCAGTTCGATATGGCCCATGCGCTCGCGGCGGACCTTCGAGACGGTGACCTCGACGCCGCACTTTTCGCACACGATGCCCTTGTATTTCATGCGCTTGTACTTGCCGCACAGGCACTCGTAATCCTTGATCGGCCCAAAGATGCGGGCGCAGAACAGGCCGTCACGCTCGGGCTTGAACGTGCGATAGTTGATGGTCTCGGGCTTCTTGATCTCGCCGAACGACCACGACCGAATCTTGTCGGGGGAAGCGATCCCGATCTTGATCTGGTCGAAGGTCTCGGTCTTGGCGATCGGGCTCGCGAAATTCGTCAGTTCGTTCATTTTTTCTCTTCCTCAAACCCTCTCCCCTTCGGGGGAGAGGAAGAGCCGCCCTTCGGCGGCGAAGGAGAGGGGGAGTCAGTCACGGAGACTGCCCCTCTCCCCGGCCCTCTCCCCTGAAGGGGAGAGGGAGATTGGCTTACTCAGCGGCGATCGCGGTTGGCTCGTCGGTCTCCTCGACAACGCTGTCGAGTTCGACGTTGAGGCCGAGGCTGCGCATCTCCTTGACGAGCACGTTGAAGCTCTCGGGGATGCCCGCGTCGAAAGTGTCGTCACCCTTGACGATCGCTTCATAGACCTTGGTCCGGCCGATGACGTCGTCGGACTTCACCGTCAGCATTTCCTGAAGCGTGTAGGCGGCGCCGTAAGCCTGGAGCGCCCACACCTCCATTTCGCCGAAGCGCTGACCGCCGAACTGCGCCTTGCCGCCCAGCGGTTGCTGGGTGACGAGGCTGTAGGGACCGATCGAGCGGGCGTGGATCTTGTCGTCCACGAGATGGTGCAGCTTGAGCATGTAGATGTAGCCGACCGTGACCTTGCGATCGAACGGCTCGCCGGAGCGGCCGTCGAACAGGGTCACCTGGCCCGACGTGTCGAGCCCGGCCATTTCGAGCATCGCGGTCACATCCGGCTCGCGCGCGCCATCGAACACCGGAGTGCCCATCGGAATGCCGCCGACGAGGTTGCTCGCCAGGTCCATCACGCTGGCGTCGTCGCGGGCGTCGATCTCCTTGATGTAATGGCCGCCATAGATGTCCTTGAGCTTGGTCCGGACATCCTTGACGTCCTTCACCGCGACATCCTTGCCGCGCTCGTAGATATCTTCGAGCATCTGGCCGATCTGCTTGCCGAGGCCGCGCGCGGCCCAGCCGAGATGGGTTTCGAAAATCTGCCCGACGTTCATGCGGCTCGGCACGCCAAGCGGGTTGAGCACGATATCAACCGGGGTCCCGTCCTCGAGGAACGGCATGTCCTCGTTGGGCAGGATGCGGCTGATGACGCCCTTGTTGCCGTGGCGGCCGGCCATCTTGTCGCCGGGCTGGAGCTTGCGCTTCACCGCGACGAACACCTTGACCATTTTGAGCACGCCCGGCGGCAGTTCGTCGCCGCGCTCGAGCTTCTCGACGCGGTCTTCGAGCCGGCGGTTGATGGTGCCCAGCGCCTCGTCATATTGCGCTTTCAGCGCCTCGAGGTTGGACTGCGCCTTGTCGTCCTTGACCGCGATCTTCCACCATTCGTGCTTCTCGGTGTCCTCGAGCATCTTTTCGTCGAGCTTGGCGCCCTTCTTGATGCTCTTGGGCGCCGCGGTCGCGGTCTGGCTGACGAGCATCTCGCGCAGGCGGGAGAAGGTTGCGCGGTTGAGAATTCCGCGCTCGTCGTCGCTATCCTTCTTGAGGCGTTCCTTTTCCTCGGTCTGGATGGCGCGGGTGCGGTCGTCGATGTCGATGCCGTGGCGGTTGAACACGCGCACCTCGACCACCGTCCCGGTCACGCCCGGGGGCAGACGGAGCGAGGTGTCGCGAACGTCGCTGGCCTTCTCGCCGAAGATCGCGCGGAGGAGCTTTTCCTCGGGCGTCATCGGACTTTCGCCCTTGGGCGTGATCTTGCCGCACAGGATGTCGCCCGGCTCGACCTCGGCGCCGATATAGACGATGCCCGCTTCGTCGAGGTTGCGAAGCGCTTCCTCGCCGACGTTGGGGATGTCGCGGGTGATATCCTCGGGCCCCAGCTTGGTGTCGCGGGCCATGACCTCGAACTCCTCGATGTGGATCGAGGTGAAGACGTCGTCCTTGACGATACGCTCGGAGATGAGGATCGAATCCTCGTAATTGTAGCCGTTCCACGGCATGAACGCGACGAGCACGTTGCGGCCCAAAGCGAGCTCGCCGAACTGGGTCGAGGGGCCGTCAGCGATGATCTCGCCGGCCTCGACATTGTCGCCAACCTTCACCAGCGGACGCTGGTTGATGCGGGTGTTCTGGTTCGAGCGCTGGAACTTCATCAGCGTGTAGATGTCGACCCCGCTCTCGCCGGCCTTGAGGTCGCCGGTGGCGCGAACGACGATGCGCGCCGCGTCGACCTGATCGACCACGCCCTCGCGGCGGGCGGCGATCGCCGCACCC
>JANNDN010000050.1:0-2785 GCA_031387795.1 Sphingomonas sp. | reverse complement strand
GTCGCACTGGTTGCCGGACGCGTGCCGCTCGAGGCCTCGGGCGGGGTCAATCTCGACACGATTCGCGCGATTGCCGAGACCGGCGTCGATTTCATCTCGGTCGGGCGCATTACCCAAAGCGCGCCCGCGGTCGACATCGGCCTCGACTATGCGCTTGGCTAGGAACTCGTCGCCAGCGTCACTATAGAGTGCTCAAAGTCAGGAGAGACCTAAGTGTTCAAGGGCCTTCAGCCCATCCTCTATGGCGGCCGCGAAGTGTGGCCGCTGGTCGAAGGCGGCAAGGGCGTTTCGGCGAC
Organism: Sphingomonas sp.; assembly: GCA_031387795.1. Lineage (GTDB taxonomy): Bacteria > Pseudomonadota > Alphaproteobacteria > Sphingomonadales > Sphingomonadaceae > Sphingomicrobium. The sequence continues at coordinate 2,489 of JANNDN010000050.1, read as the reverse complement.
CAACCACATGAGTTCGGGCGCGTGGGCCGCGGCCGGCGGGATCGGCACGGTCAGCGCGGTCAATGCCGACAGCTTCGATGCCGAGGGCCGGATCATCCCGCAGGTCTATAATGCGCTGACCCGGCGTGAGCGGCACGAGGAACTCGTGCAATATGCGATCGACGGCGCCGTGGCGCAGGTCGAGCGGGCGCACGACATCGCCGGCGGCAAAGGCGCGATCAACATCAATGTGCTGTGGGAAATGGGCGGCGCTCAGCGCGTGCTCGAAGGGGTGCTGGAGCGGACCAAGGGGCTGGTCGCCGGGGTCACCTGCGGCGCCGGAATGCCGTACAAATTATCCGAGATCGCGGCCTCGCACGGCGTCACCTATCTGCCGATCATCAGCTCGGGCCGCGCGTTCCGGGCGCTGTGGAAGCGCGCCTATCACAAGGCGGCCGAGTGGCTTTCGGCGGTGGTCTACGAGGATCCGTGGCTGGCTGGCGGGCACAACGGGCTGAGCAATGCCGAGGACCCGAGAAAGCCGCAGGACCCCTATCCGCGGGTCAAGGATTTGCGCGAGACGATGCGCGAGGGCGGCATCGACGACAGCGTTCCGATCGTCATGGCCGGCGGCGTCTGGCGCCTCGACGAATGGGAGAATTGGATCGATAATCCCGAGCTCGGGCAGATCATGTTCCAGTTCGGAACCAGGCCGCTGCTGACCCAGGAAAGCCCGATCCCGGCCGGCTGGAAAGCGCGGCTGATGACGCTCGAGGAAGGCGACGTGCTGCTGCACAAATTCTCGCCGACGGGCTTTTATTCCTCGGCCGTCCGCAACCCCTTCCTGCGCTGGCTCGAAGCGCGCTCGGAACGGCAGATCGCTTACGCCAAGGAACAGATCGGCGACCATAAATTCGAGCTCGACGTGGGGATCGGCACCAAGCGTCATTATTGGGTCACCCGCGGCGACCTCCAGCATGCGCGCGAATGGTATGCGGCGGGCTTCACCAACGCCATGAAGACCCCCGACGACACACTCGTCTTTGTCACTCCCGAGGACGAGAAGATTATCCGCAAGGACCAGGCCGACTGCATGGGCTGCCTCAGCCAGTGCGCCTTTTCGTCGTGGGCCGACAATGAGAAGAATTCGACCGGCCGGCTCGCCGACCCGCGCTCGTTCTGCATCCAGAAGACGCTCCAGGACATCGCCCACGGAGGACCGGTCGAGCAGAATCTGATGTTCGCCGGCCACGCCGCCTTCCGCTTCAAGACCGACCCGTTCTACTCGAATGGCTTCGTCCCGACCGTGAAGCAGCTCGTCGACCGAATCCTGACGGGGGCGTAGTGCTCGCCTTCTGCTTTATCCGCGACAGCGGAAGTTTTCAGATTTTCACGCGGAGACGCGGAGATGCGCAGAGAGGGTTGATCTCTACCCCTGCTTCTCCGCGCCTCCGCGTTTCCGCGAGAACAAAATCCTGGGTTCCCGCTGTCGCGGGGATGACGATGATGTTCGCGACGCCCGCCGCCGCGCAGGACAAGCAGCCGCCTTATTGGGCGTCGATCGCCAGCGGCAAGGCGATGACCCGCACCGGCCCGGCCAAAAACTACCCCGGAATCTGGCTCTACCAGCGCCGTGACCTGCCGGTCCGCGTGGTCAAGAAATATGACAGCTGGCGGATGATCGAGGATCCCGACGGGGTACGCGGCTGGATGCTCGTCACCTTGCTCAGCGATCGCCGCACCGCATTGGTCAAGGCGGGCGAGCCGCGTCCGATCCGGTCCGAGGCCAACAGTGGCGCGCGGGTCCGCTATCTCGCCGCGCCGGGCAACGTCGGCCGGGTCGATCGCTGCGGGAGCGGTTGGTGCCGAATCGAAATCGGCGCGAAAAAGGGGTATATCGCGGTGGCGGACATCTGGGGCGTGGGCGTCAATGAGGTGATCGAGTAACGCGACCCGGACGACGATCCGCCCAAATTGGGGGAGGCTTCGATGATCAGTCTATCGCGTCGTCAATTTGCCGGGGCCGGCCTCGCGTCGGCCGGTTTGGTCCTGGCGTCGGGCGGACGCGCATTGGCCGAGCCATTGCTGACCGCGGAATCGATGATGGGTCCGTTCTATCCGCTCGACATGCCCGCCGACAGCGACGCCGACCTGACCTGGGTCAAGGGCCATTCCAAGCGCGCCGAGGGGCAGGTGATCGAGGTCAGCGGACGCATTCTCGACGCCCGTGGCAACCCGATCCCGGGGGCGAGCCTCGTCCTGTGGCAGGCCAATGCCGCCGGCCGCTACGTCCATCCAAGCGACATCAGCAAGTCGCCGCTGGACCCCAACTTCCACGGCCTAGCCTCGGTCAAGGCCGATGCCAGGGGTGAATGGCGGATCACGACGATCAAGCCCGGCGGCTATGATTCGCCGATCGGCCATCGCCCGCCGCACATCCATTTCGACGTCCACGGGATCAAGCACCGCAACATCGCCCAGCTCTATTTCCCGGAAGAAGCGGCCGCGAA
>JANNDN010000043.1:0-2374 GCA_031387795.1 Sphingomonas sp. | reverse complement strand
GGATCGACGGCATCATCTACTTCAAGCCCGACGGCAAACGCACCGAAAAAGCGCTCGTCTCGGTCAAGGGCGGCAACAAGGTCGATGTGAAGATGATCCGCGACCTGCACAGCGCGATGGAGCGCGAGAAGGCGCCGATCGGTGTGTTCATCTGCGCCGCGCTGCCGACCCGCCCGATGGAAACCGAGGCCGCCGCTGTCGGCCGTTTCGAAGACGACTGGGGCCGCACTTATCCGCGCCTCCAGATCATCACCTTGGCCGAACTGTTCCAGGGCAAGAAGCCCGACATCCCCTTCGTCGACCCTGCGAGCGTTAAGCGGGCGAAGCGGGAAGAGGTTTCGAAACAGGAAAAACTCTTGTGAGATGCGCCGGGGGGAAGTTGAATGAACAAGGTTTTTCGTGAGAAGGTCGCTGGCGTAGCAACTCTCTTCGACCAGCTGAATGCCTCATCTTTGTCGTTGATGCGTGGCGGTCCCCCACACCCGAAAGAGCGTGGAATTTATATCCTCTACGACGGCTCGGAACCTGTACATGTCGGCCGAACGCGCAACCTTCGACAGCGCCTTCAAGGACATTGTTCGGAAAGCCACTATCACGCGTCATTCGCTTTCAAGCGAGCTCGCAAACGCACCGGCATTGTCGCGGACTATAAAGCCGGGAATTCGAGAAAAGTCCTCGCGGAAAGCGAACATTTCAGGCCCGTATTCCTGAGTGAAGTCGCTGCAATCCGGCAGATGTCATACAAATTCTTGAGGGTTGATGATCCAGTCGACCAATACCTCCTCGAGCTTTACGCAGCGATGGAATTGGGGACGTCTATGGATGAATTCGATACGCACTGAGTGCTTCGAGCCCTTCCAAAATAGGATTCCCTCTGCCAGCGTCCGGCCATGGCAAGACCGTCGCTTCTCGAACCGCTAATGGCCGCCCCGTCACTGCGAACTTTGGGAACATTCGAGGTCATCAAGACCTACGAAGTAGAAGAAGTAGAAGACCCCCCCGATTTCAATTGCTCGAGCGTGACGCTGTGACTTTCGACACGGGCAGACGAGATGGATTCCCGCTTTCGCGGGAATGACGATAAGGTACGGCATGGCCACCCACCTTCGCCCAATCGACTGATCAGCCGCGCCCCAAAGCGACCCCCTCGCCAACATGAGTCTGCCCGGCTGGCTCTATCACGACCCCGAATTCTTCGCCGCGGAGGTTGCCGCGTTCCTCCGCGCCTCCCCCCAGATCGTCTGCCACGAGAGCGAGATCGCCGCCCCCGGCGACTGGCGCAGCATCGATTATCTCGGCGAGAGCATCATCGTTCTGCGCGGGGACGACGGCGCGGCGCGCGCTTTCCACAACGTCTGCCGTCACCGCGGCTCGCGGCTGGTCGACGGGGAAGCGGGCTGCGCCAAGGTGCTGGCCTGCCCCTATCATGCCTGGAGCTATGACCGCTCCGGCGCCTTGGTCGGGGTGCCGCACCGCCACGAATATCCCGGGCTCGACACCGCCGCGCATGGGCTGAAACCGGTCGCGCTCGAGAGCTGGCGCGGGTTCCTGTTCGTGCGGCTCGCGGACGGGCTGCCGAGCGTCGCGCAGATGATGGCGCCCTATGAGGCCGAGGTCGCGCTCTACCGCTTCGAGGATCTGCGCGCGACGGGGCAGGTGGTGCTGCGCCCGCGCGATCTCAACTGGAAGACCATCGCCGACAATTATTCGGACCATCTCCACATCCCGATCGGCCATCCCGGGCTGACCCGATTGTTCGGCAAGAGCTATGCCATCGAGGCGTCGGAATGGGTCGACCGGATGGAGGGCGAGCTGCGCGACAGCCCGTCTGCGAACCCGTCCGAACGGGCCTATCAGGCGCTTCTGCCGCGGGTCGATCATCTGCCCGACAGTCACCAGCGCAAGTGGCTCTATTACAAATTATTCCCGTGCGTCGCGTTCGACATCTACCCCGACCAGGTCGATTTCATGCAATGGCTCCCGGTCAGCGCGACGCAAAGCGTGATCCGCGAAATCAGCTACGCGCTGCCCGATGACCGCCGCGAGATGAAGGCCGCGCGGAAACTCAACTGGCGGATCAACCGGCGCGTCAACGCCGAGGACACGGTGCTCATCACCCGCGTCCAGCGCGGGATGGAAAGCGCGGCCTATGAAGCGGGGCCGCTGGGGACGAGCGAAGTGTGCTTGCGCAGTTTTGCAGCCCGCCTGCGCGCGATGATCCCCGAGGCTAGGTTGCCCCTTCCGCCGCCGCCGGGCTGGAGCCGCGGCGCCAATGCATGATGGCTCGGATTGCTAGCCCCGCGCCGAGCAGGACCAGCGACCACAGCCCCGCCTCGAGGCCGATCCCGTACGTCGCAAAGGCGATGAACAGGAT
>JANNDN010000032.1:0-2338 GCA_031387795.1 Sphingomonas sp. | reverse complement strand
ACACAGCATCTCGGTCAGGACTGCGTTTAGGCCAAGCGGGCGGGCGAACGAACGGCCGATGTGCGAAACCTCTAGGCTGTCAGTCAGCCGTACCCGAGCATGGTCGCATTCGGGGGAGCCGAACAACTGAGTGTTGTGGCGCAGGCGGCGGAAGGCGACCGAATGGATGATCCGATCGCGGTCGCGCTGGAAGATGTCGCGGGGGCCGCGCGGGCCGTCGTCGCGCTCGTCATGGCGCCGCCCGCGCGAGCGCGCCGGATCGGCTGCAACACTGGCGAGGGACTTCATTCGGTGCCGAGTGGCACAATCCTGTCGGTCTGGGAATTGGTCCAGCTGAACGCGTCGATGCCGACGCTCTCCAGATCGCCCGCGAAAATCTCGGCGTCGGAGGAGCCGCGGAACGGGCCGATCACCAGCCGCGCCTTCTCACCGCTCCTCGCGACAAAGCCCGAAATACCCTCGAACAGGTCGCGGTGGCGCGTTTTCATGCGGCGGAACTGCTCGGGCAACGCCTCGGCGTTCGAGCCGCTGGCGAGCTGGAGCCATAATTTCTTCGGAGCCGCGGCGCTGGCGCTCTGCACCGGCGGTTTCTTGACCGGCGCGGCATAGGCATATTGCACTGGCGGAGCGGCCTTCGGAGCCGGGGTCGACTGAGGGCCGCTCGGCTGAATCGAATAGGTTTGGTCGGTTTGCACTAATCCGCTCGCATAGCTGGTCGACGGGACGCCGATCGCGCCAAGCGCCGGAGGCGGGCCGGCAATGGCCAGTGCATTGCCGCCGCTGTCCGGGAAGATGCCAAGGTTCACCGCCGCCGCTTTTTGCGCCGCATTGAGCGCGGCGAGGCGCTGGAAGAACGGCTGGACGCTCGATCCGCTGCCCGGCATCGCCAGGTCGATCGCGCTTCGCGCGCCCGCGGAATCGCCGGACAAAGCGAGCACGAACGCACGCGAACGCGCGGCCGCGCCATCGCCCTTGGCCATCAGCGGCCCGAGCAACGCGATCGCTTCAGCCTTTTTGCCGCTGATCGCCAGACTGAGTGCGAGCCGGCGGCGCGCTTCCTCGGAATCGGGACCGTTCAGCGCCTGGCGGTAATCGGCCTGCGCCTCCGCCTGGCGGCCGAGCAAATCATAAGCGAGCCCGCGATCGCAGGCGAACGTGGTGACCGGCGCGCCAAGCTGTTGCGCGCGGGCGAAATAAGGCAGTGCCGCATAAGGTTCGCCATTCAACACCGCGACCGCGCCCATCCCGGCCTGCGGCAGCGGGCTTTTGGGGCTGACCTCGTCGGCGCGGGCGAAGAAGCCCGCCGCGGCATGGGGGTCACCAAGCTCGACCGCCGCGCGGCCGGCGCCGACCAGCGCGGAGAAATCATTGGGCCGGTCGGCCAAAGCGCGCACGTAGCGGGCGAGCGCGGTCGAGGCCGTCTCGTTATAGGGCGAGTAGCTGCCCTGCGCGTGCGCCGGCGTCGGCATCGCCGCAACGGCCAACCCGCCGAGCGCGACAACGCCGCTCAGCAAAGCGCCGGCCATCGCGCCGCGCATGTGCGTGTCGAAAAATCCCCGCATGATCCTCCCATGCACGAGAGAATCTTGCGCAGGGCTTTCTGCATAGAGGGTTTACGGCGAAGCGTGGCGGGATGGCGGCAGGATGAATCATAACCGCCGGAATTTCCCGGAATTCAACGAAAAAGGGCGGCCCGAAGGTCGCCCGATTCCTTCGCCGGACGCGCCGGCTACTGGTTGTTCTGGCGGTTGAGGAACCGCGGAATGTCGATCGGATCGCCGCCGTAAGCGCTGTCCTCGTCTTCGATCTGCGCCTTGGCCGCGCCCCTGGCGATGCTCGACATACGCTCGAACAGCGTACCGCCCGAAGCGCTCGGCGCGGGGATTGCGTCCTCGTCGGAGGGTGGTTCGATTGGCGGGGCCGCCACCGGTGTGGTCAGAACGTCGTCGCCGCCCAGAATGAGCTCGTCGCCGTCCTCTTCGTCGGTGATTTCGTCGCTGGCGTCGAGATCGAGAATGTCGTCGTCATCGTCCGCGACCGGCGGTTCGGCTGCGCGGGTCTCGCTCCGGCCCGGAACCGGCGGCGCGCCGCGCGCCGGGAAAGTGAAGACCTTGGCCGGCGCGGGCTGGGTCAGCGCCTCGGCCTCGATGCCGGTGGCGACGACCGACACGCGGATCTTGCCGCCGAGGTCGTTGTTGAACGCCGAGCCCCAGATGATGTTGGCATCGGGGTCGACCAGTTCCTTGATGTGGCTGGCGGCCTCGTCGACCTCCATCAGGCGCATGTCCTCGCCGCCGGTAATCGAAATGATGACCCCGCGCGCGCCCTTCATGCTGAC
>JANNDN010000026.1:0-12658 GCA_031387795.1 Sphingomonas sp. | reverse complement strand
CCGTGGGAGAATGAGCGGCTGACCGGCGCCTTCGTCCAGGTCGACGTTCAGCGCCCCGACCGTGCCTGGTCGCGGGTCTTTTCGGGCTGGCTGTACAAGGAATCGCCGTCGCTCAACGTCGTCGAGCACGCGGTCTATGACGTCTGGGTCAAAAGCTGCGAGATGACCTTTCCGGCTGGCAAGGACGCGCCCGGTCCGGCCGCCCCGTCGGCAACCTCGAGCAGGCCGTCGAGCGCTCCGAATTCAGGCGCAGCGAAGCCTGCTCTCGCTAATCCCGCGCCGGCACCGGCCGCGGAACCCGCGGCGCCGATCGCGGCGGAGAGCAACACGCAATAATCGGCTTTGGGGATTTCGACCGCCCCGAGCGAGCGCAGATGCTCGGTCATGATCTGGCAGTCGAGCAATTGAAACCGCCCCGCCTTGAGCCGGGCCACCAGCCAGGCGAGCGCCACCTTGGAGGCGTCACGCTCTTTCGAGAACATGCTCTCGCCGAAAAACGCGCCGCCGAGCCTGACCCCGTAGAGACCGCCGGTCAGGCGATCACCCGACCACACTTCGATCGAATGGGCGTGGCCTTGGCGATGGAGCGCGACGACCGCGGTCTCGATGTCGGCATTGATCCATGTCTGGGGCCGCTCGGCGCAGGCGGCGACGACCGCCTCGAAGGCGGTGTCGCAGGTCACCGAAAAGCGGTCCGAGCGCAGCGTCCGCTCGAGCGAGCGGGACATATGGAAGCCTTCGAGCGGGATGATCGCCCGCTGCCTCGGTTCGACCCAATAGAGGTCGCCGGCATCGCGACTGTCGGCCATCGGAAAGATGCCCGCGGCATAGGCTCGAAGCAGGAGTGCCGGATCGAGGCTCATCGCGCGCCGCTTCTCCCGCCGCCTGCCGAGCGCTCAGAGAAGGTCGCGAACCACATCCTGGGGACGGCACAGGCGAACCCCTTTTTCGGTCTCGACCAGCGGCCGGTTGATGAGAATGGGATGCGCGATCATGGCATCGAGGATGGCCTCGTCGCCAGCGTCAGCGAGACCGAGTTCCGCCGCCAGTGGCTCCTTTGCGCGCAAGCCCTCGCGGGGGCTTAGCCCGGCGCGCTGATAAAGGCGCTTGAGTTCGTCGCGCGCGGGCGGATCCTTGAGATATTCGCGAACCGTGACCTCGACCCCGCTCTCACTGAGAATTTCGAGGGTCTTGCGCGAAGTCCCGCACTGCGGGTTGTGGTAGATTGTCGCTTTCACGCCGTATTGATACCCGCCGGTAACGGCCAACTGCAAGACTGACGCGGCGAAATGAGCAACGAACAGGCGCTGAATGGACCGATGGCGGAACGACTTTGACAAAAGGTCGTTCGTGCGGTGTGGCATGCGTCAACCGGTGAATCACCGGCCCTTGTCGCATGATCCAAAGATCGATTTGTGGGAGAATGAGAATGCGGAAGTATATTATCGCCCTGACCGCCGCCAGCGCGCTCAGCCTGAGCGCCTGCGCGAGCAACCCGAACGTTGCCCAGGATGCCGTTATCGGCGCCGCCGGCGGTGCCGCCATTGGCGCGGTTGTTCCGGGCGTCAGCATCATCGAGGGTGCGGCAGTCGGAGCAGCGATCGGCGGTCTTGCCGGCGCGATCTGGTCGGACAGCAACAACGACGGCTACGTCGATGGCTACGTCCAGAACGGCCAATATTATCAGGGTTCGCCGCAGGGCTATGACCCGACCGTTCGCGGCGTGGTTGGCGGCGCTCTCGGTGGAGCGGCGCTCGGCGCTGCTGCCGGTGCGCTCATTCCGGGCCTCAGCATCCTTCAGGGTGCGGTAATCGGCGCCGCTGTCGGCGGTCTCGCCGGCGGAGTCTGGGCCGATCGCGACAATGATGGACGGGTGGACGGCTACATCCAGAACGGCCAATATTATCAGGGCGGTCCGGCGGCTTCGGCTCCGGCACCGACCTATACCGCGCCGACCCGCAGCGGTGAGCGCGGCTAACTTTCGGCTCGATGAAGGCGCTGCTTCGCCGAGCTACAGTGGAACGGAGAAGCAGTGACGGATTTGCGTAAAGGGTGCACCGGCCGGCGGTCGGTGCACCATTTTTCAAGGCTGACGATCGCGGCGGCCCTTAATGCCGCCTTGTTCGCGATTGCTCCAGCGACGGCTGCTCCGGCAAAAGCTGCCCCGAACAAGGCCGCGGCCGCCAAACCGACCCCGGCCAAGACGATCCAGCGACCCGGCCAGAGCGTCGACGATTTCTATCAGGCGCGCGGCAATGCGCCGCTGTGGCTCGCTCCTGGCGCGGCCACGTCGGCCGACGATCTCGTCGCCTTGCTTCGGACCTCGTGGATCGACGGTCTGTCGCCCGAGAATTACACCCCCGACCAGCTCCAGGCGAAACTTGTCGCCGCGCGCTCGGGCAAAACCAAAGACGTTCAGGCCGCCGATCACGCTTTGTCGGAAGCCTTCGTGGCGTTCGCCCGCGACCTCGCCCGCCAGCCGGTCCCCGGCGTTCAATATGTCGACGCCTCGCTCAAGCCCGTGCCGGCCTCGCCGCGCGCGCTGCTGCTGACCGCCGCCTCGGTTAAATCGCTGCCCCGCTTCGTCTCCAACCTCGAGTGGATGAACCCGATTTACGCGCGGTTGCGCCGGGCGCTGGTCGAGGGATCCTATTCGAGCGAGCGCGAGCGCGCGCAGATTGCGGTCAACCTCGGCCGCGCCCGCGCGCTTCCGGGCGGCCGCCAGCCCTATATTCTCGTCAATGCCGCGCAACAGCGGCTTTACGCTTATGATAATCGTGAGCCGGTCGATTCGATGCGGGTGGTCGTCGGCAAGCCAAAATATCCGACCCCGATGATGGCCGCCTACGTGCGCTTCGCGGCGCTCAACCCCTATTGGTACGTACCGCCCGACCTCGCCAGCGAGCGCATCGCGCCCAATGTGATCAAGCGCGGCCTGCCCTACCTTGAGGAGCTCGGTTACGAGGTGCTGACCGCGTGGGATGACAAGGCCGAGGTCATCGACCCGGCGACGATCGACTGGAAAGAGGTCGCCGCGGGCGAGCGCGAAGTGCTCATCCGCCAGCAGCCCGGACCGCATAATTCGATGGGCCGGATGAAGTTCATGTTCCCCAATTCGTCGGGCATCTACCTCCACGACAACCCCGAGCGCGAATTGTTCAACGAGGCGGCGCGTCTCTACAGCGGGGGCTGCGTGCGGCTCGAAGATGCCGCGCGGCTCGGCCAGTGGCTGTTCGGGCGCGAGCTCAAGTGGGAAGGGGCACAGGCCGAGGAGCGCGTGCCGCTGCCGCAGCCGGTGCCCGTTTACATAACCTATCTGACCGCTGTGCCCGAAGGGACCGGGATCGCCTTCTTCGACGACGTCTACAACCGCGATGCGCTTGGCGTGGCGGCGAAACCGGTCACCGCCCCCGACCTCGCCGCGAGCCGCTAGTACGCGTCAAATGCGCGTAATGGGGACGACGAAATCGAACCAAGTTTCGACCGGTTGGCCATTACGGTCCCGAGCCGGCGCCCACACCATTCTTGGTCCCAGTAGGGAACACAATCGGGCATCAATCTCAGGATAGCCACTCGACTGAACGAGCGTGCAGGACGCAACTCGTCCTCGGGAAGAGACGCCCAGGCGAATCACAGGCCGCACGCCTCCCTGAACACGGGCGCCCAGCCTGTGGTAATCTTGCTTGTTTGGCCCACCCGAGATTAGCCGAGGGGCGCTCGACAGCCCGCTTCCGCCACCCCCCGTTCCCGCTCCCGTGCCGCCAGCACCGGTCCCGTTCCCCGCCGAGGCAGCGCCGGAGGTCGCGGCGCTCCCCTGACCGGCGACCTTGGCGGCGACGATCGGAGAGGGGACGGGGATTTTTTGCGCTGGTGCCACGATCGGCGAGGGTTCGGCTTGTCTGCCCGGCGCTCCGGCCTCCTTGCGCGCGGCCTCGGGTTTTGGCTGTGGGGGCGGCGGGGGAGGCGGAGGTTCGGGTTCGAACACCGAAATCGTCTGCATCCGCTCGACCGCGTTGCGGACAGTCTCGACGTTGAGGCCGCTCAGGATGACCGCCGCGAGCGCGATATGAACGGCGAGCACCCCGGCGATTGCCTTGGTCTTCGCTGGGGCGTCGGGACTGGCGTTATAGCTCGACATCGATTCGGTCTGGAAAACGCGTAGCTCGCCAAAAGGCTCAGTGCACCGCATCGCGATCACCGGCCCAGCGCAGTTTGGGTGCCCATGCCGCTAGCCAGCGCGCGCTCATGGATCCGTATCGCCACCGCGACATCCTGGACCGCAGTGCCGGTCGAATCGAACACAGTGACCTCGGCGTCGGCGGTGCGCCCCGGCCTGCTGCCGGCGACGAGTTCGGCAAGTTCGGCATGGACGTCCGCCTCGGTCATCACGCCCGCTTCGATGGCGTGATGAAGGTCGCCCATGACTTGGCATTGAGCGAGCGAATCCGCGACGACCAGCGCCCGAGTCATCAATCCCGGATCGATCTCGCTTTTGTGCGGGGCGTCGGCGCCGACCGCCGCGACGAAGGTGCCGGGGCGAACCATTCCGGCGGTGAGGAAAGGCTTGGTCGCGGTCGTGCAGGTCACGATCACGTCGGCGGTCCCTGCGGCCTCCGCGAGATCGTCGACAATGCGGGTCTCCAGCCCCTCGCACGCCAGCTGGCGGGCCCGCGACGGGTCGCGATCCCAGGCCAGCACCCGTGCCAGCGGCAGAACCTCGCGAAGGGCCTCGATCTGCGGCCGCGCTTGGTCGCCGCAGCCGCACATCAATAGCGTCGCCGCATCTGGCCGGGCGAGGTGTTGCGCTGCAAGCGCGGTCGCCGCCGCAGTCCGGCGCAGAGTCACCTCGATCGAATCCATAATCGCCAGCGGAGAGCCGGTTTCCCCGTCGCACAGCAGGATCGCGCCCTGGATCGTCGGCAGACCGTTGGCAGCGGGATTACCGGGGAAATTGCCGTTGAGCTTCAGCGCAACGAACAGGCGTTCGCCGAGCCGGAGACTTGCGCCCTTGCCGTGGAAGCCGCCGCCATCGACCGCGATGTGCCACGGGGGCGGGACCTGCGCGGACCCGTCTTGAAGCGCTCGAAAGCCCGCATCGACGGCCTCGAGATAATCGGCCGGTGTCATCAATGTTGCGACGTCGCTGCGCGACAATATGGCGACCGGCGGAGCGCCGGCGATCATGCGCGCTGCCGTGCCTTCGGTTGATGCGAGACCCAGTCATGGGTCTCGTCCACTGCGTCGCGGCACCAGCGATAAAATGCGTCGTACAGGATCATTCCGGCGTCCAGCTGCTCGTGGTCGTCCGAATAGATGCGCGACAGGCCGAGCGAGGCAGCGACCAGGCCGGCGCATTGCGGCGCCAGTTCGGGCCGGGCGGTGTCGGCGCCGCGAACGATCAGCGACAGGCGCGTCAGGGCCTCGAAGCCGCCGAGCCCCAGGTCCTCGACCATCGCATCGAACGTGCAATGATCGGCGCGGTGGCTCCACACGACGCCCTCGACGTCGAACGGCGCGGCATCGAATTGCTCGGCGACCTTGCCGACTTCCGAAGGAGCCACGAACAGGAAGACGGCGGCGGGATCGACGAAGCGGCGGATCAGCCAGGGGCAAGCAATGCGGTCGACCTTGGGCCGGGCCCGGGTGACCCAGAAGGTCCGTTTCTCGGCATCACGTTTTGGCAGCCTAGCGACATCGACGACCGGATATTTCGCGGCCTGCCAGGCGCCGAACCCGCCTTCGAGAAACTCGGCGTCACCGTCCGAATGGCGAAGCCAGGCGGCGATGCCCTGGCTGTTTTCATGGCCGCCATTGCAGATCACGACGACCGGCCCGGCCGTGAATTTATCGGGCGAAGACTGGATTTGCTCCGCGGACACGGGAATCGAGGACGGAATGAGCTGCGGCCGGTCGATGTGAAGGTCGATGATCCGCGGGCAATTCGCGGTGCCGATCAGCCGCAGCAGCTTGTCGGGAGAGATGGCGTTTGGTGCAGACACGCGGGCGCCCTTTCAATCGAGGACGCGATGGTTCGGCATGTCGCCTCATGGGGTCATCGCAAACCCCATTGCCGGCAATAAACGCGTTTCAGGCCGGTGCTGTCAAGCGGACTCGCGGTTCTTGTCCAGCCATTGCTCGAGCCATTTGATAGTATAGTCGCCGGCGAGGAATTCGGGGTCGCGGACCAGTTTCTGGTGGAGCGGAATGGTCGTCTTCATCCCCTCGACCACGAATTCTTCCAAAGCGCGGCGAAGGCGCATGATCGCGTCGTCGCGGGTCACTCCATAGACGATCAGCTTGCCGATCATGCTGTCGTAATATGGTGGCACCTTATAGCCGGTGTAGAGACCGCTATCGACGCGGACGTGCATCCCGCCGGGCGCGACATAATTCGTCACCGTACCGGGGGAGGGCGCGAAGGTTTCGGGGTCTTCGGCATTGATCCGGCACTCGATGGCGTGGCCGTGGAGCTGGACCTGGTCCTGGGTGCACGACAGGCCTTCGCCCGATGCCACGCGGATCTGCTCGCGGACCAGATCGATATCGCTGATCATCTCGGTCACCGGATGCTCGACCTGAAGCCGGGTGTTCATCTCGATGAAGTAGAATTCGCCATTCTCGTAGAGGAATTCGATCGTGCCCGCGCCGCGATAGGCCATGTCGGCCATCGCTTTGGCGACAACTCCGCCCATGTGCGCGCGTTGTTCAGCGGAGATGACCGGCGAGGGCGCTTCCTCAAGCAATTTCTGGTGGCGGCGCTGGATCGAGCAATCGCGTTCGCCGAGGTGGATGGCGGCGCCTTCGCCGTCGCCGAACACCTGAAATTCGATGTGGCGCGGGTCGGCGAGATATTTTTCCATATAGACGGTGTCGTCGCCGAACGCGGCGCGGGCCTCGGACGCGGCTTGGCTCATCAGGCTTTCGAGCTGGTCCTCGTCGGGCACCACCTTCATGCCGCGCCCGCCGCCGCCCGACGCGGCCTTGATCAGCACCGGATAGCCGATTTCGGCCGCCAGCTCCTTGGCCTCGGCGATACTCTCGAGCGCGCCCGCCGAGCCCGGGACCAGCGGCAGCCCAAGCTTGGCGGCGGTGCGCTTGGCCTCGATCTTGTCGCCCATCGTGCGGATATGTTCGGGTTTGGGACCGACCCAGATGATGCCGTGCGATTCGACGATCTCGGCAAATTGCGCGTTCTCGCTGAGGAAACCGTAGCCGGGGTGGATAGCGTCGGCGTGGACCACTTCGGCCGCGGAGATGATGTTGGGGATGTTGAGATAGGAGTCGGCGGCAGGCGGCGGCCCGATGCACACCGTCTCGTCGGCCAGGCGGACGTGCATCGCGTCGGCATCGGCGGTGGAGTGGACCGCGACCGTCTTGATCCCGAGCTCGTGACAGGCGCGGTGGATCCGGAGCGCGATCTCGCCGCGGTTGGCGATCAGCAGTTTCTTGATGGGCATGGTCGCGCGGCGCCTAGCCGAGCACCACCAGCAGCTGGTCGAACTCGACCGGCTGGGCATCGGCGACGAGGATCGACTGGACGATTCCGGCGGCGGGCGCGGTGATCGGGTTCATGACCTTCATTGCTTCGACGATGAGCAATGTGTCGCCGGCCTTCACCTTGTCGCCGACCGCGACGAACGCTTTTCCGCCCGGCTCGGCGGACATGAAGGCAGTGCCGACCATCGGCGATTTGACCGGTGTTCCCGAAATCGGATCGCTGGCGGTTGCAGCCGGCGCGTCGGGCGCGGCGCTGCTCACGGCTTGCGGAGCCTGAGCGGCCGCCGGCGCCGACCCGACCACGACCGGGGCTGACTCGCGGCACACCTTGATCCGCCGGTCGCCGTCCTCGACCTCGATTTCCGTCAGTTCGTTCTCGCTCAGCAGAGCGGCGAGGTCGCGCACCAGCTGCGGATCAATCCGCATCCCGGCGCCTTTGTCCCCCTTGGTGGAATCGGCCATCGACCTGTTCCTTACTGAATTTGATTCTTGGCCGAAGCCGCGCCGGGTCCCTTGCAGAGGTGCGCCGCCGCGTCCAGTGCGAGGACATAGCTCAAGGCCCCGAAGCCGACGATCGAACCGCGCGCGACCTGGGCGATCATGCTCTGCCGCCGGAAATGCTCGCGGGCGTAAACGTTGGTCATGTGAACCTCGATCACCGGCACCGACAATAGCGAAATGGCGTCGCGGATGGCGATTGAGGTGTGGGCATAGGCGCCGCCGTTGATGACCACCGCGCTGGCCTTGGCCATCGCCTCGTTGAGCCAGTCGACGATCACCCCTTCATGGTTCGACTGGCGAATGTCGAGGACGAGCTTGTGCGCCTTTGCCCGCTGCTCGAGCGTGGCGTTGATCTCGTCGAGGGTCTGGGTGCCGTAGAGCCGCGGCTCGCGGCTCCCGAGGAGATTGAAATTGGGTCCGTTGAGGACAAAGATCGTATCGCTCATTTGCGTCCGTTGGTTGTGCTACCTATCTCGCTCCTAGCCGCTCGTGCCGAGCCAAGTCGAGGCACGTTCGAACATGTTGGAGTGCCAAGTTGACGATCGACGGAAGCCTAAGCGTTCGAATCAACGGCGAGCACCGCCGGGTGATGGGTCCGCTCAGCGTCACCGCGATGCTGAACGAGATCGGGCTCGATCCGGGCCGGGTTGCGGTCGAGCGCAACCTCAACGTCATCCCGCGCTCGCTGCTCGGCGAGACCGCAGTCGAGGATGGCGACGATTATGAAATCGTCCACGTCGTCGGGGGCGGCTGATGAACGCTCCCGACAAAGTGAGGGCCGACAGCTGGACGGTCGCCGGGCGGACCTTCACTTCGCGGCTGATCGTCGGCACCGGCAAGTATAAGAGCTTCGAGCAGAATGCCGCGGCGGTCGCGGCTTCGGGGGCGGAAATCGTCACCGTCGCGGTGCGGCGGGTCAATGTGTCCGATCCCACCCAGCCGATGCTGACCGACTTCATCGACCCCAAAAAGATCACCTATTTGCCCAACACCGCCGGCTGCTTCACCGCCGAGGAAGCGATCCGCACTTTGCGCCTGGCGCGCGAGGCGGGGGGCTGGAACCTGGTCAAGCTCGAGGTGCTGGGCGAGGCCAAGACGCTTTATCCCGACATGCGCGAAACGCTGCGCGCGACCGAAGTGCTGGCCGGCGAGGGTTTCGAGCCGATGGTCTATTGCGTCGACGATCCGATCGCCGCCAAGCAGCTCGAGGAGGCCGGAGCGGTCGCGGTGATGCCGCTTGGCGCGCCGATCGGGTCGGGTTTGGGGATTCAGAACCGGGTCACCATCCGCCTCATCGTCGAGGGCGCGAGCGTGCCGGTGCTGGTCGACGCCGGGGTCGGGACCGCGAGCGACGCGGCGGTGGCGATGGAACTGGGCTGCGACGGCGTACTCATGAACACCGCCATCGCCGAGGCCAAGGACCCGGTGCTGATGGCCCGCGCCATGCGCCAGGCGGTCGAGGCCGGGCGCCTCTCGTATCTCGCTGGACGCATGCAGCGTCGGCTCTATGCGGATCCCAGCAGCCCGCTCGCGGGCCTGATCTAGGACGCTTTTTTCGCCTTGGGCGGCGGCTTTGCCTCACCCAGGAGCGGTTCGATCTTGTCGCCGACATCCTGGGCGAGGATGCGGGTGCCTTCGCGGGTGCAATGAAATTCATCGATGAAGGTCAATTGGTCGGACAGGCCAAGCCCCGCCAGCGGCACTCCGAGGCGCTCCGCGACCTCCTTGCGGTGCGCGAAAAAGGGCGCGTTATATTTGGAGAAGCGGTCGAACATCGGGGCATTCCTGCTTCTCGACGGCTGACCGAGCGCGCAATCCAGCTCGATCGCGCTCGGTTTGGTCTTTTCGAAGAAGGTCGACTGGTGAACCATCACCAGCGCCGCCTTCAAGCGTCGGCAACGCCTAGCGGTCATGGTCGTCCACAGCGACATGAAGGCCAGCAGGCCGGGAAGCTGATTGTCCGCGTCGGCCGTGATGCCGGCGTCATTGTGGACCTTCACCTGGAGCCGGTTGGGGGACCCGAAAATCGGGTCGGCCATCGATGATTCGCAGAAGTTTGCGAGATCGCCGCCGTTGGAGAGGACTACGACCGCGGGCCGTCTGGCGGTCTGGGCGACGAGGCCGGTGAGGAGCGCGTTCAAATTGCGGCTGTTGCCACCGGGCATCGCCGCGTTCGCGAACGGGAACCCGAAGCGCTCGGCAAGCAGCGAGGCCATGCAATTCTCGTTTCCGGCCAACCCGACCGCGAAGATATTGCTCGCGCCGAGCACGATCCCGTAGCGTTCGCTCCGCATACAATCGCTAACCGACATCGTCCGGCCTTGGAAGATGCTGTGGCGAAAGCCGCGCTCGTCGGTCGAAAAGCTCCCGCGCTGAAGGTTCGCCCGATAGCACAGCACGTCGCCGCGGGTGCGGATCAGTTCCTTGATATTGAAGTCCGCCATCGCCGGATAATGTTCGAGGACTTTTGAGTGATCGGCCATCGCGCCACCATATCGCCGCCGCGTTGGGGGTAAAGCCGGATGGCCAGGGAACGGAGACGCTGGACGGGCCGCTGGTCACCGCGTTCGCAGTGCTTCGAACACCTCCGAAATGGCCCGGGTTGTCGGGGGTAAGTCGACCGCTCCTGCGTTGGTAAGGCAAGTGCCGATCAGGCGCAGGGAGAATTGATCATGGCGAGTTTCACCAACGTATCGGAGGTCTGGTCCGACGACCTATTGCAATCGATCTCGGTGACCGAGGAACAGATCGACGCCGCGGTGTGCGTCCGCGCGATTGTGCACAAAAACGCCGACGACCACGTTGTCGATCTCGAGGTCGGCCGTCGCTATGATCTGTGGAAGGACAACCCCGATCTGGCGCGCCGGGTCAACGATCATCTGGCTGAGGTGCCCAAGTCGCGGAAATGATTTCGGGCGACCAGCAACCGCTCAGCGAGCCCGCAATTTACTGATCGTCGCCGAGTGGCCGATGATTTCGACCTCGGTGACGCAGTGGATCAGGCGAATGCCCGTTTCCCCGAGCGCGCGGTCGAGTGCTCCTTGAAAATCCTCGGTTTTCGTGACCGTTTCGGACCATCCGCCGAACGCCCTCGCCAACGCTGCGAAATCGGGGTTGGCGAGGCCGGTTCCCGACACCCGCGTCGGATAATCGCGCTCCTGGTGCATGCGGATGGTCCCGTAACTTCCGTTGTCGACGAGGATGATAAGCAAATCGGCGCCATATTGCGCGGCGGTGGCGAGTTCCTGCCCGTTCATCAGGAAGTCGCCGTCGCCCGCGACGCACACCACCGGGCGATCCCTGAAGCGAAGCGCGGCGGCGACCGCGGCGGGGAGGCCATAGCCCATCGTGCCCGAGGTCGGGGCAAGTTGGCTCGGTTGCGCTCCATAATGCCAATAGCGGTGCCACCAGCCCGAAAAATTGCCCGCGCCGTTGCAGATGATGGCGGTGTCGCCGAGCGCCTCGCGCATTGCCGCGACGCACGGGCCAAGGTCCAGTGTCACGCCGTCTCGGGGCTTCGGCTCCGACCAGTCGAGCCACTCGCGGTGCGCTTTTTCGCCGCTGTCGAAGCGCTGGAGATCGCCATCGTCCCATTCGTCGAGCAGCTCGGCGAACTCGCCCATGTCCGCGCAGATCGGCAAATCGGCCTGATAGACGCGCCCGAGCTCGTTCGGGTCGGGGTGAACGTGGACCAGTGTCTGGCCGGGATGGTCGGGAGTGATCAACGTGTAGCCGTCGGTGGTCGCCTCGCCGAGCCGAGCTCCGACCGCGAGGATCAGGTCGGCCTCGCGGATGCGCTGCTGCAGCTTCGGGTTGGGGCCGTAACCGAGTTGGCCGGCATAGACGGGGCAGCTGTTGGCGACCGCGTCCTGGCGGCGAAAGGCGGCGGCGACGGGCAGGCCGGCGCGCGCGGCGAAGCTCGCGAAATGGTGCCCGGCGCGCGGGCTCCAGTCGGCCCCGCCGACGATCGCGATCGGGCTCTTCGCCTGCTTGAGCAATTCGAACACTGCCTGGACCGCGCCAAGGTCGGGGGCCTCGGCCAGCGGTGCGACGCACGGCCGGTCGAGCGTCTCGACCTCGTCGCGCAGCATGTCTTCGGGCAGCGCCAGCACCACCGGTCCCGGCCGTCCCGCGGTCGCCACCCGCCAGGCGCGCGCGACATATTCGGGGATCCGCCGCGCATCCTCGATCCGCGCCGCCCATTTGGCGATCGGCCCGAAGAATGCGGGGAAATCGATTTCCTGGAAGCCCTCGCGGTCGCGGTCGCCGCGCGCGACATCGCCGATGAACAGGATCATCGGGGTCGAATCCTGGAACGCGACATGGACCCCGCCGCTGGCATTGGTCGCACCCGGGCCGCGGGTGACGAAGGCGATTCCAGGGCGTCCGGTCATCTTGCCGTCGGCGTCGGCCATGTAAGCGACACCGCCTTCCTGCCGGCACACCACGAGGTCGATCTCGGGCGCGTCATGAAGCGCATCGAGCACCGCGAGGAAGCTTTCGCCCGGAACGGTGAAAATGCGGTCGCAGCCCTGAAGCTTGAGCTGGTCGACGAGGATCTGGCCGCCGGTGCGTAAGGTCATGGGGAAGGGCATTAGCGGCTGTGGCGGCGGTTGTGGAGAGGCAGCTTGTCATGCATCCGAAATTTGGGCAGACCATT
>JANNDN010000042.1:0-4495 GCA_031387795.1 Sphingomonas sp. | reverse complement strand
GGAATTGAACTTTGCCGACACCCCAGCCCGCCGTTTCAGCACGGCGAACGATCTCGCCCGCCGCCTCGTCGCTGGGCAGGCCGTCGAGAAACTGCGAATTGACCGCGATGCCGGGGGCGGTCTCGGCGGCTAGGCCGATCGGTTCCGACGCGACCGCGAGCGATTCCGCGGCCACCCTTCGGATTGGTAGTTGATAACGCTTCGCAAATTCATAATCGCGCTGATCGTGACCAGGTACCCCGAACAGCGCTCCGGTGCCGTAATCCATGAGCACGAAATTGGCGATGTAGACCGGCAGCCGCCATTGCGGGTCGAGCGGGTGAACCGCGGTCAGCCCGGTATCGAAGCCTTTCTTCTCGGCGGTTTCCAGCTCGGCCGCGGTCGTCCCTCCGCGCTTGCACTCGGCGATGAACGCAGCCGCCTGCTCATTCCCGGCCGCCACCGCGGACGCCAGCGGATGATCGGGCGAGATCGCCACGAAGCTCGCCCCGAACAAGGTGTCCGGACGGGTGGTGAACACCTCGACCTGGTCAATCCCGCTCATCGGTTCGGCCAGCCGGAACGAGAATTGCAGTCCCTGGCTGCGGCCGATCCAATTGGCCTGCATCATGCGGACCTTATCGGGCCAGTCGTCGAGCGTTTCGAGCCCCTCGAGCAGTTGATCGGCGAAGGCGGTGATGCGCAGGAACCACTGGCTGAGCTTGCGCCGCTCGACCGCAGCGCCCGAGCGCCAGCCCTTGCCGTCGATGACCTGCTCGTTGGCGAGCACGGTCAAATCGACCGGGTCCCAATTAACCTCGCTCTCCTTGCGATAGACCAGCCCCGCCTCGAACAAATCGAGGAACAACGCCTGTTCGTGCCCGTAATAATCGGGGTCGCAGGTCGCCAACTCGCGGCTCCAGTCGATCGCGAAGCCGATTCGCTTTAGCTGGTCGCGCATCGCGCCGATGTTGGCGCGGGTCCATTCGCCGGGGTGGATGCCGCGCTCCATCGCCGCATTCTCGGCCGGCATCCCGAACGCGTCCCAGCCCATCGGGTGAAGCACTTCATAGCCCTGCATCCGGCGGAAGCGGGCCAGCACGTCGCCCATCGTGTAATTGCGGACGTGCCCCATGTGGATGCGCCCCGAGGGATAGGGGAACATTTCGAGCACATAGGTCTTGGGCTTGGCGCTCGTGCTATCGGCGCGGAAACAATCCTCTTCGTCCCACCGCTCCTGCCAGTAGCGGTCGGCGACGGCCGGGTCGAAGCGCCCGTTCACGAAAGGTCCTTTAGCCGCTGACTGAAAAGCGCCGCAGGTCGCGCGCCCGGGTCATGATGATGTCCTCGAGCTTCTGGACCGTGGCGGCGCTGACCGGGGCGTCCATCCACGCGCCGTTCTGATACGATTGACGCGAGGCCGCGACTCGCAGCGCGTCGGCGCGCAGGTCGCGATCGAGAATGGAGATGGTGAGCTTGACCCGTTCGGTCGGAATCCGCGGATTGGCGTACCAGTCGGTGATGATCACCCCGCTCGACGGATTGGCCTGGATCAATGGAGCGAAGGAAGCGGTGTCGATCGCGGCGCGCCACAGGAAGCTGTTGACCCCGATCGTGGTCACGTCGGAAGGGGCGAGGCGGCCGGGCAAATTGCGGTTCCGCGCGCAGCCCGCGCTCGCCAGTGCAAGGACGATCAGTGCGGCGGTCATGGTCGGACGGGTCATCAATCTTCCTCGCGGGGGGATACGGGACATTTCCCGAGAGGGCGTTATAGATGGTCCGTGCTCCTCGCAAGCCTCGCCCGGCGCGGCGCGAATGTGACGGTTGGGCAACAGCCACCATCCGAATCGATTCGAGTCATGGAACCTTCAGGTTCGAAGGGCTATATCGAGTCGTGAATAGGGGAAATTGCGCGTGGTTGTTTTCGCCCGATCGAAGAAGGCCAGTCTGCTAGCGGCGCTCGCCGCGGGCGCTCTCGTGCTGACTCCGGCGTTCGCGGCAAGCAGCCCGGGCAAGCGTCCGGCGGCGATTTCGCTGAGCGCCGAGCCGTTGTTCGCCTTCACCCCCGCCAACGCCGATCCCAAGCTCGCCGCCTCGCTCGCGGGCAAGGGCCTGTCGTTGACCGACTTCAAGTTCACGCCGGCGCCGGCCAAGGGCCGTCCCTCGCAGGTCCGGGTCGCGATCCGTGCGCGGGCGCCGGAGAGCGGGGGCAAAAGCCTGACCGATCCGAATGCGGCCGCTGCGGCAGTCAGCAATCTGGCGCCGGTCAGCTATAATCTCGGTGTCGGCGTCGGCTGGAAGCGATTCGCGGTCGCCGGCGATGTCAGCAAGATCAAGGATCCCGACCTCGCCAAGGGCGAGCGTGAAAGCGCGGTCGTCGGGGTCAGCTACTCGCTCAAGCGCTTTACCGGCCGCCTCGCGGTCGGTGCCGAGCGCAGTGGCGGCAATCCGGTTCCGGCGCTTCGCAAGGGCGACAATGTGTCGGTCGACCTTGGCGGTTCCTACTCCTTGTCGCGCCGGGTCGCGGTGACGGGCGGGGTCCGCTACCAGCTTGAGCGCGACCGCATGGCCGCGATCGAGGATAATCGCCGCGACAGCCAGGCCGTCTACATCGGGACCGCGTTCAAGTTCTGAGCTTGAGCTAGCGAGCAAAGCGCGACTCGACTGACGTCATTCGATTTACTCGCATGACGGCCCCCCTATAGCGAATCGATGGGCGACGCAGCTTCGAGACTCACGGGCATCCAAAGCGGGATTGCCAAGGCAGCCGCGATCGCCCGCCGATCGCCCGCCGACATTACCCTGATCGCCGTCACCAAGGGCCGCGCCGTCGCGGACATCGAGCCGTTGATCGAGGCCGGCCAGCGCGACTTCGGCGAAAGCCGGATCCAGGAGGCGCTGGCGAAATGGCTGCCGTTGCTCGCGCGCCATCCCGACATCCGCCTCCACGGCATCGGCCGCGTGCAGTCGAACAAGGCGGCCGAAGCGGTGCGCATCTTCGACGTCGTTCATTCGCTCGACCGGTCGTCGCTGCTCGCCGCGCTCGCCGATGCCTCGACCGCGGCGGGCCGGACGCCATCGGTCTACGTCCAGGTCAATATCGGCGAGGAACCGCAAAAGGGGGGCTGCGCGATCGCTGAGGTCGGCGCGCTGGTCGAGGCGGTGCGCACATGGCCGCTCCCCCTCGCCGGCCTGATGGCGATTCCACCACTGGACGTCGAACCCGCGCCTTTCTTCGCTCTATTGGCCGAGATCGCCCGGCGTCATGGCGTCAGCGGCCTCAGCATGGGTATGTCGGGCGACTACGAATCGGCGGTCAAACTCGGCGCAACCGCGGTGCGCGTGGGCAGCGCATTGTTCGAAGCGTGAGCGCCCGGCCGAAAGCGCTGATCCTCGATTTCGACGGGGTCATCATCGACAGCGAGCATCGCGGCAATTTGCTCCTGGCAAAGCTGCTCACCGACTTCGGCCACCCGACGACGGGCGAAGATTGCTACGACCATTATGTCGGGCTGACGGGACAGCCGTTTCTCGACGCGGTCGAACGGCGCATCGGCGGCGCGTTGCCCATTGGCTTTATCGAACGCCGCCGCGCCGAGGGGCGGATGCTCCTCGAGCAGGGCGTGGCCGAGGTTGTGGGCGCAACCGCTTTTGTCCGCGCGCTCCCGGATGAACTGCCGCGGGCGATCGCTTCCTCGAGTTCGACCCGCTGGATGAACGGGCATCTCGCCCACCTCGGTCTAGCCAGCGCCTTTGCGCCGCACCTCTACAGCGGCCACGAACATGTCGAGCGCGGCAAGCCCGCCCCCGATCTCTATCTCTTCGCTGCGGACCGTCTCGGGGTGCCGATCGCGGACTGCGCGATTATCGAAGATTCGCCCGTCGGGGTGCGCGGGGCGCTCGCCTCGGGGGCGCGGGTGATCGGCTTTGCCGGCGGCGCGCATTGCCGTCCCGGCCATGCCGATCTGTTGCGCTCGGAGGGGGTGACCGAGGTCGCGGGCAGCTTCGCCGATATCCGCCGGCTGCTGGCCATCTAAAGTCAGATGTGGCCGCTGCGCGCCTTCTTGGTCGCCAGATAATCGGCGTTGTGAGGGTTAGGGGGCATGTGGTGCGGCACTCGCTCGGCGACCGCGATCCCGGCCGCCTCCAGGCCTTCCACTTTTGCCGGATTGTTGGTCAGCAACCGTACCGCGCCGATCCCGAGCGCCCGGAGCATCGCCGCAGCATGACCGTAATCGCGTTCGTCGTCGGCGAAGCCGAGTCGGCGATTGGCGTCGACCGTGTCGAGCCCGCGGTCCTGCAGCGCATAAGCGCGGAGCTTGTTGGCGAGCCCGATCCCGCGGCCTTCCTGACGCAGGTAGAGCAGCACGCCGCCGCCTTCCTCGCTTATGATCCGCAGCGCTTCCTTGAGCTGGATGCCGCAATCGCATTTAAGGCTTCCGAACACGTCGCCGGTGAGGCACTCGCTGTGCAAGCGGACCAGCGGTGGTTGGCCCCCGAACGCGCCGACGATCAG
>JANNDN010000326.1:0-17074 GCA_031387795.1 Sphingomonas sp. | reverse complement strand
GTAGGTGTGGTGAACGCGATCAAGTCCGGCCTCGCCCCGATCGCCCGCAGCGACGCGCGGCTATTCATCTTGGGGAGCCTGCCGGGCGAGCGCTCGCTTGCCCAGGCGCATTATTATGCCCATCCGACCAACCAGTTCTGGCGGTTGGTCGGGGCCGCCATCGGCGAGGATCTCCAGACGCTCGATTATGCGGGCCGGCTCGAGCGCTTGGGGACACGCGGGATCGGGCTGTGGGACGTGATCGGCTCGGCCAGGCGGCAGGGTAGCCTCGACCAGGCGATCCGCGATTCGAGCCACAATCCGATCGCCGATCTGCCGCGGCGATTCCCCGAGCTTCGGGCGATCGCCTTCAACGGCGGCAAGGCGGTCAGCGACGGGCGCCGGTTGATCGGCACACCGCCAGGCCCGATCGCGCTCATCGACCTGCCGTCGTCGAGCGCGGCCAACACGAAAAGCTTCGTCGAGAAAGCCCGGATATGGTCGGTGCTCGGACACTATTGCAGCCCGCCCTCCTCGCCGCCAAGATAAGTGCATGGACGAGATCGAAGCGATTGAGGACGAGGACGAGGAAAGCCGGTTGTCGATGGTCGACGAGGCGCTGGTCGCCGGGACCATCGCCAACACCAACGGCCTGCTCGTCATCCTCGCCAAATTGATCGCCAAGGGCATCTTCGACCGCACCGATTTGCAGGCCTTTTCGGACAGTTATTCCAAGCCGCTCGATCATGGCGGAATGCGCGAGAATGAACTGGTCAGCCAGATGCAGGACCAGATGGAATCGACCCTCGCTGAACTCATGCGCTTCCTCAGCGAGCGCGAACGCGACGGCTGAACGCGCTGCGGTTGACGAGCGCCCGGCGACCGCACATATGCCCGCCCGCGCTAACATGGCCCCTTCGTCTAGCGGTTAGGACGTCGCCCTCTCACGGCGAAAACACGAGTTCGATTCTCGTAGGGGTCACCAGCTCAAGCCTGCTGCCGCTGCTGCCCCAGCCATTCATCGATCAGACCAGCGATCCGGCCCGAGGCGTGGCCGTCGCCAAACGGCAATGCGCGGCGGCTCATCACCGCGAGCGCGACCGGATCGCCGAGCAGCCGCTCGACTTCGGCTACGATCCGCGCTGGATCGGTCCCGACAAGCAGGCTGTTCCCGCTCGCCAGACCCTCGGGCCGCTCGGTCTTGTCGCGCAGGACGAGCAAGGGCACGCCGAGTGCCGGCGCTTCTTCCTGAATCCCCCCCGAATCGCTGACGATAAGGTCGGCCTCGCGCAGCAGAGCGAGCATCGCCGGATGGTCGCAAGGCTGGACCAGATCGATCCCCGCCTGCCCATCGAGCAGCGCGCGCATCGTCGCCGCGACATGCGGGTTGGGGTGGAGGACGAAGCGCACTTGCGCGGTGCCCGACTTGCCGATGGTACGCATCGCCCGGGCGATGCCGGCCAATCCTTCCCCCCAGCTTTCGCGCCGGTGACAGGTGACGAGGAGGGTTGGTTTGCCAGTCTCACGCAGACCCGGCGGCGGGAGCCGCGCTTCGGCGGCAAGGGTCGCGTCGATCCCGCTGTTGCCGGTGACGAACACCGCCCCCGGCGTCCCTTCGGCTGCGAGGTTGGCGGCGGCGAGGTCGGTGGGGGCGAAGAGCAGGGTCGCGGCGGCGTCGATCGCGGTCCGATAGCCCTCCTCGGGCCAAGGCGAGGCGGGGTCGTGGGTGCGCAGGCCGGCCTCGACATGGGCGACAGGAACGCCCGCCTCGAACCCCGCCTGCGCCGCCCCCAACGCGCTCGAGGTGTCGCCCTGGACGATGATCAGCGCGGGCGGCGGGGCCATGGCGGCGCGGAGCGCGCGGCGGACCTCATCGACATGCTGGCCGGGATCGACGCAACCGGGACAGTCGAGATGGAGCGAGGCGAAATCGGCGAGCCCGAACGACGCCGGGTCGAGCACGGGATGCTGGCCGGTGAAGACGAGCAAAAGCGCGAGCCCGCGCGCGGCGAGCGACGCGGCGACCGGTGACAGCTTGATCGCTTCAGGGCGGGTCCCGATGACCAGCCAGATCGCACCAGACCGCAGCGCTCCCCCTAGCTCGGCCGGGGGAAGGTGCCTCCATTATGGATCAAGCGCAAGCGGCGGCGCGCGCTCGCTCTAGCGGAAGTTGTCCGAATAAGCCTGGAGTTTGAGCCGCACCGGCTTGGCCGGGACGACATGATGCTCGAAGCCGCGGCTGTCGCAATATGCAATCGCCGCCTCGAGCGTCGGGAAATTCAGCCGCACTTGCACCTTGGTATCGCCCGAACCGTTCCAGCCGGTCAGCGGGTCGGGCCGCTGCGGCTCGGTGCGCTCGAACTCGAGGCTCCACGGCGCGGCAGCGGCTCGGCCCGACTGGGTCGTGCGGCGTTCGGCTTCGAGGATTCGGGCAACGGTCATCGGCCTTCGCGCTGCATTAGCTGGACCCGCAAATCAAGCCCTGGGTGCCCGAACCGCCAACGATTCAGGATGGCGCGACTCGTTCGATTGTGCTGCGTTCGTCCGCGGGTGGCGAGGCCTGCCGTTGGGGCACCGGCTGCGCCCGACAACAGTGGAGTGAAGCCAATGAACCGCATGATGACCGCGGCACTCGCGATCGCCTTTCTCGGCGCCGGGGCCTGCAACCAGCAGCCTGCCGCCGACACCAACGCCGCAGCGCCCGCCGCCGAGGCCGGAAGCATCGACGGCACCTGGGTCGCGGACCTCAGCACGGTCAAGTTCGAGCAAGCGCCCGACGAATTCTCGCTCAAGGACGGCGTCTATTCGTGCGCCACCTGCCTCCCGCCGATCACCAATTTCGCCGCCGACGGCGCCTTCCATCCCATCGCCGACCGCCCGACCTACGATTCGCTCTCGGTGAGCCAGGTCGACGGCCAGACGGTGAAGTTCGTCCGCCGCAAGGGCGACAAGGAAGCCGGCAACAACAGCTGGACCGTCTCGGCCGATGGCAAGATTCTGACCAACAAATACACCACGCTCAACAATGCCAATGGCAAAGCGACGAACGGCGAAACCACGCTGACCCGGGTCGGCGAGCCGGTCGCCGGCGCGCATGCAGTGTCGGGCAAGTGGGCGGTCGACAAGGTCGGCAATATGTCGCCCGAAGCGCTGACCGTGACCTACAAGGTCGACGGCGACGTCCTCACGACCACCGCCGCCACGGGCGAAACCTATGCGGCCAAGCTCGACGGCTCCGAAACCCCGGTCAAGGGCGCGGCCGATGGCGCGGTCGTCTCGGCGGTCCGCGAGGGCGGCGGCTACAAGCTAACCAGCAAGCGCGGCGGCAAGGTCGTCGACGAGACGACTTTGACTCCGTCGGCGGATGGGACCCTGGCCATCGTGTCGGTCGATCCGCGCGACAATTCAAAGGTCAGCTGGACGGCCCGCCGCCAGTAGGCATTGCGAACGGGCAAGGCGGCCGCGTCACTGCGGCATTTCGACGTGGCCGCCGAAGCCGTAGCGCATCGCCGACAGCAATTGGTCGGCGTAGCTGAACTCGACCCGGCTGCGGTAGCGCGCGAACAGGCTTGCGGCGAGCACGTCGACCGGGACAGCTTCCTCCATTGCCGCGTCGATCGTCCAACGGCCCTCGCCCGAATCGGCGACCCGGCCCGAGAATTTGGACAGGCTCTGGTCGTCCGCCAGCGCGATCGAGATGAGATCGAGCAGCCACGACGAAATGACGCTTCCGCGCCGCCATACCTCGGCGATGTCGGAAAGGTTGAGGTCGAAGCGCAGACCGTCGGGAAGGTCGGCCTTCGCGCGCTGCTTGAGCACGTCGAAGCCCTCGGCATAGGCCTGCATCATGCCATATTCGATCCCGTTGTGGATCATCTTCACGAAATGGCCCGACCCCACCGGGCCGCAATGGACATAGCCGTGCTCGGCCTGCCAGCTCGGCGAATCGGCGAGGTTGCGGGTACGCGCGATGCTGCCCATTCCGGGCGCCAGCGTCTGGAACACGGGGTCGAGGAGGGCGACCTGCTCGTCGGGGCCGCCGATCATCATGCAATATCCGCGCTTCAATCCCCACACGCCGCCCGAGACGCCGACATCGACCAGATGAAGCCCGCGCTCCGCGAGATAGCGGTCGCGCTCGACATCATGCTTCCAGAAGCTGTTGCCGCCATCGACCACGATCGTTCCCGGAGGCGCGGTATCGGCAATCTCGTGCATCACCTTCTCGGTGATTTCGCCAGCGGGCAGCATGAGCCAATAGATTGCCGGTTGATCGAGGCTCGCGGCGACTTCGGCCAGGCTCGCGGCGGGGATCGCGCCGGCGCGGTGCGCATCCTCGACCGCGTCCGAATCGCGGTCGAACGCGACCACCTCATGCCCGCCCTCGATCAGCCGCTGCGCCATGTTGCCGCCCATCCGGCCAAGTCCGATCATCGCCAGCTTCATCGAATGCCTCCCTCGCAAGTGGATGGGACTATGCTGCAGGTTGCGGGGCAGGGCTAGGGACGTTGCCGCTTGATTGGCCGCGCCGCCCCACCCACCTAAACCCGATGCAACCGACCGACCGCTTCGATTCCCGTCCCAGCTTCAACGACCGTCTTGCGCAGGCCGCGACGCGCGGGATGCGGATCGCCAAATATATGTCGATCTCGTTCGCGCTTGCGGTGGTCGGCGGGATCGCGATCGGCGCGGCGGTGGCGGACAATCCGTTCGTGCAAATTTTCGTGACCTTCCTCGCGGCGGCCGCGCTGTGGCTGCCGATCCTGGTCGTCGCGCTCAAGGTCGATGTACTGGTCGAACGCTGGCGCTCGGCGCGCGTTTCGAAGCCGGACGCAACCATCATCGAGGCCACCGCGGTCGACGCATCCTGGGCCCGACTGGTCCGCGCCGCGCCGGGCGAGCGCGCGCGCCTGTCGGCGATCCAGCGCTCGCTGGCGACCTCACACGGGGCGTTGCGCGACGCTGGGCTCGACCCCGATGCGCACGATCTGTGCGTACTGATCGACCGGCGCCTGCCCGAATTGATCGACCGCGAGCTCGACGCGCTTCCGCCCGACGACCGCGGGCGGCGCGAGGGCGTGGCCGCGCTGATCGACCTGGTCGAGCAATTCGCCCGCCATTGCGGGGCCAAGGGCGACGGGCGGGCGGCAAGTTCGGCTTATGAAGCGGAAGTCCTCAGGCGGCGCTTCGAAGAACGGCTGGCGCCCCCCGCGATCGGAACTCAATAGGCCCGCGCCACCGCGAATTCGGCGGTTTCGGCGAGCGCGCTGCGCGCCTTGCCCGACGGGAACAAGGCCAGCGAATCGATTGCCCGGCGGGCATATTGGCGGGCGCGCTCGATGGTGTCGTTAAGCGCCTCGGTCGAGCGCAGCAGCGCGATCGCCTGAGCCAGATCCGCCTCGGCGACCCGCTCGCCGCCGATCGCCGACTTCCAGAAGGCGCGGTCGGCTGCATTGCCGCGGGCATAAGCGAGGATCACCGGAAGGGTCATCTTGCCGTCGCGGAAGTCGTCGCCGACCCCCTTGCCCATGGTGTCGCTGTCGGACGAATAATCGATCGCGTCGTCGGTCAGCTGGAACGCGATGCCGAGATTGCGGCCGTAAGCGTCGAGCGCCAGCTCGGCCTCCTCGCCCGCTTCTGCGACGATCGGCGCGATGCGACAGGCAGCGGCGAACAGAGCCGCGGTCTTGGCGCTGATGATCGCCAGATACTGGTCCTCGCTGGTCGCGATCTGGCGCTGGGTGGTGAGCTGGTCGACCTCGCCCTCGGCGATGACCGCGCTGGCGTGGCTGAGCACTTTGAGGACCTTGAGGCTGCCGTCCTCGACCATCAATTCGAACGCCCGGCTGAACAGGAAATCGCCGACCAGGACGCTGGCTGGATTGCCCCAGATGAGGTTGGCGGTGCGCTTGCCCCGGCGCAGTCCCGAGCCATCGACGACATCGTCGTGGAGCAGAGTCGCGGTGTGGATGAACTCGACCGCCGCGGCGAGCTTGTGGTGGCGCGTCCCGGGGAAACCGAGCAGCTCGCCCGCGGCCAGGGTCAGCATCGGCCGCATGCGCTTGCCGCCGCCGGCGATAAGGTGTCCGGCAAGCTCCGGGATCAGCGCGACCTTGGACTGCATCCGCGACAGGATGACCGCATTGACCCCGTTCATTCCGTCCGCCGAAATCGTCATCAGCGCGTCGAGCGAAGAGGGGCGGTTGGCCCCGAGTGGGTGAATGTTCGCGCTCATCGGCCTGCGCCTAGCCCGAGCGGCGGTCTTTTTCTAGCCGCTCACCAGACGCGGACGCGCTGCTCGGGGGGCAGATAGAGCGCGTCACCCGGCTTGACGCCGAAGGCGCGGTACCAGGCGTCCATGTTGCGAACCACGCCATTGACCCGGTATTTGGCGGGCGAATGCTCGTCGGTCAGAAGCCGCGAGCGCAGCGCCCCGTCGCGATATTTGGTCTGCCAGCTGTAGCCATAGGCGATGAAGAAGCGCTGGTCGCCGGTGAGGCCACCGATCACCGGCGGCTCGCCATGGTCGGCGACGTAACGGCGATAGGCGGCATAAGCGACTTCGAGCCCGCCGAGGTCGCCCAGATTTTCGCCCAACGTCAGCTGGCCCTTGATCCTGGTTCCGGGCAGCGGTTCATAGGCGTTGTATTGCGCCACCAGCTGGTCGGCGCGGGCGGTGTACTTCTTCGCCGTTTCGGGGGTCCACCAGTCGCGCAGCACGCCCTTGCCGTCGAACTGCCGGCCCGAATCGTCGAAGCCGTGGCCGATTTCATGACCGATGGTCGCGCCGATGCTGCCGTAATTGGCGGCGGGGTCGGCGCCCGGATCAAAATAGGGCGGCTGGAGGATGCCGGCGGGGAAGGTGATCTGGTTGGTGGTCGGATCATAATAAGCGTTGTTGGTCTGCGGCAGCATGCCCCACAGTGTCCGGTCGACCGGCTGCGTATAGCGCGACACCAGCAGATCCCAGTCGAACTCGCCCGATCGCACGGCGTTGCCGAACAGGTCGCCGCGATCGACCCGGAGGCCCGAATAATCGATGTATTTGACGGGATGACCGGTCCGCGGGCCGAAGGCGTCGAGCTTGGCCCGCGCCTCGGCGCGCGTCTTTTCGTCCATCCAGTCCGACCCGGCGATTTTTTCGGCGAGCGCGGCGCGGATGTTGGTGATGAGCTCGCCCATCTGCCGGCTGCTTTCGGGCGGATAATGGCGCTCGACGAATATCTCGCCGACCGCCTCGCCCAGTGCGCCGTTGACGAGGTCGACGCCGCGCTTCCAGCGGTCGCGCTGGGTGGGGACATCGCGCAACGAACGCGAATAGAAATCGAACCGTGCCTCGTCGAAGGCGCGTGGCAGATATTCGGCGTGATCGCTGACGAAATGGAAGGCGAGATAGTCCTTCCACGTCTGCAGCGGCGTGTCGGCGAGGATTTTCCCCGCCGCCTTGATCGCCGTGTCTTCGCCCAGCACGACTGTCCCGGCCGAGGGCAGTTTCAAGACGGCGAGCATCGAGTCCCAATCGAACTGCGGCGCAAAGGCGCGCAACTGCACGCGCGACTTGGGATTGTAGGTCTTGACCGGGTCGCGCTGCTGCTCGGGAGTCCAATGCGATTTGGCGAGCCGGGTCTCGAGCGCGAGGATGCGGGTCGCCCGCGCTTCGGCCTCCCCAATCCCGGCGAGGGTGAGGATGCGCTCGATATAAGCGCGGTAGGCGGTCCGATAGGAATCGTATTTCTCGCCCTCGAGCAAATAATAGTCGCGCCCGGGCAAGCCGAGGCCACCTTGGCCGGCATAGAGCGCGTTGCGGTCGGAATTTTTGAGGTCGGGGAAAATTCCGAAACCAACCGGTCCGGAAAAACCGGGGGTCGCGAACAGCCGCGACAGGTCCGCGGAGCTGGAAGCCGCGGCGATGGTCGCGAGATAGGGCTCGAGTGGCCGGGTCCCGAGCGCCTCGATCCGCGGCTCGTCCATCCAGCTGGCGTAGAAGTCGCCGATCTGGCGGCCCTTTATTCCGGCGGCG
Source organism: Sphingomonas sp. (assembly GCA_031387795.1). Classification (GTDB taxonomy): domain Bacteria; phylum Pseudomonadota; class Alphaproteobacteria; order Sphingomonadales; family Sphingomonadaceae; genus Sphingomicrobium. The sequence continues at coordinate 9,075 of JANNDN010000326.1, read as the reverse complement.
GCCGAATCGCGGGCCATGTCCTCGATGATCGTACGAACGTCCTTGTCGAGCTGGTCGTTGAGCACCGAATCGATGCCCGCGAACGTCCGCGAGGGGTCGATCTGGGTGCGCTTGTCCCAGCCGCCGTTGACGAAGGCCCAGAAATCATTGCCGGGCCGCGCGGCCTCGTCAAAACCCGAGAGATCGACGCCCCACGGCTGATAGCGGGCCTTGGGGAAGGGCGAGACGGGCGGCGGCGTTTCTGCCGCTGCCATCGTTTCAGCGGGAATGGCGGCGAGCGGCGGCGGCGGCGGCGTGGTCGCGGCGCAGCCAGCGAGCGCCAGAGCGGACGTGGAAATGGCGAGAAAACGGATCGTTGGCATCGGCTGCCCCTGCAAATAATGTGACCGCCCCGCTATCGCGCTGGTGCGCTCCTGCCCACCCCGTTTCGACAAAAAGGCGCGGCTTGCTTCCGCCCAGGCCGCGATGCCGCACTTGGGGGGTGTCGAACTTCAGCGGCATGATGCTACACCCGCTCGGGCCAGTAGGGGCGAGCGAGAGTAGCAATGACGAGGCGATCGGTTCTACTGATCATTGCTGCCGCGATCCTCCCGCTCATCCTGTTGCTGGTCATGCAAGTTGGTTTTGCAGCGCGCGAGCAACGCCAGCGGGTCGAGAATGACGCGCTGGCCGAGGCCAAGCTGGTCATCGCCGCGAGCGACGCGGAGTTGGCACGAACGATCGGCGCACTTGACGTTCTGTCCAGGGCCACGGCGGTCGTCAGCGGCGACATCCCGGCATCGTATGAGCGTGCCCGCGGGGAAACGGCGGCCGAGCGCGACTGGGCCGGGGTCACCATGAGCCGCGCGGTCGACGGGGCGATCCTGTTCGACACGCGCCGCCCCTTGGGCACCGCAATTGCCGGTAGCTGGCCGGAAGACCTCGGCGCGACAATCCCGACGGGGCCAGTGATTCGCTCCGGCGAGGGCTGTCCTTGCGTGACGGTCAGCCGCCGGGCCGAAGGGGTGGGCGGTCCCTACCTTCTGACGGTCCATCATTCGACGCGGCCGTTTCTTCGGCTATTGCCGCCCGGCTCGGGCAAATATGAGGTTAGCGCGCTGTCCACCCGCGAAGGCATTTTCGTTGCGCGCAGTCTCAGAAATGCCGAACGTGTTGGCCGACCGGGCACGAAATATCTTCGCTCGGCGGCGGCCGGCAACGAAGCGTCGGGACTCTATTCCGGCTACACGCTCGAGGGCTTCGCCAACTATACCGCCTTTGCCCGCTCGCGGCTGACGGGCTGGTCGGCGCATGTCGCCATGTCGAATCGTTCGATCGACGCACTCCGGCTGCGCTCGTTCGGGTCGCTGGCGGTCGCTGGCCTGCTTTCGCTGGTCTTCGCAGCGTTGCTGATCTTCTTCGTCCTGCGCCAGATCAGCGAGGGCCGGCGATCGGCCGAGCGGCTCCAGCAGACCCAGAAGCTCGAAGCCCTGGGCCAGTTGACGGGGGGCATCGCGCACGATTTCAACAATCTCCTGACACCGATCGTCGGCGCGCTCGATTATTTGTCGAAGAACGACGATCTCGGCGAGCGGCCGCGCAGAATCGCGGCCAACGGCCTCGCCTCGGCCAATCGCGCGGCCAAGCTGACGGGCCAGCTGTTGGCCTTTTCGAGGCAGCAGAAATTGAGCCTGAGCAAGATCGATTTGTGCGTCCTGCTGGAAGATATCCGGTCATTGCTCGAGCAATCCGCGGGCGGTGCCGGGCGACTCGAACTCGACATCGCCGGAACCAATTGCTGGGTCGAGACCGATCCGCTCCAGCTCGAGCTGGCGCTCATCAACCTGGTCATCAACGCCCGCGACGCCTCGCCGCCGGACGAGATCATCACCGTATCGGCTGCCGCGGCGAGGCTGCATGGGGCCGAAGCATGGAAGCTGACGGTCGCCGACCGTGGCACGGGCATGCCCGAAGCGGTCCGCGAGCGCGCGTTCGAACCCTTTTTCACGACCAAACAGACCGGCCGCGGGACCGGGCTCGGGCTGGCGCAGGTCTTCGCTTTCGCCCGCCAGACCCACGGCGAGGTCCAGATCGACAGCGCCCCCGGCGAGGGTACGCGCGTTGCCATTCTGCTTCCCACCTGCCCGCCGCCGCCGGGCGAGGCAGTCGCACCGGTCGCCGCGGCGCCAGAGAATAGCGGCGGCCTCGACATCCTCATCGTCGACGACCAGCCCGAGGTTCGTGAGACCATCACGCTGGTGCTCGAGGAGGAAGGCCACCGGGTCGAGGCGGTCGAGAGCGGAGCTGCGGCGCTCGCCGTGCTGGCGGAACGGAAGTTCGCGCTCGGAGTGATCGACTTCGCGATGCCCGGGATGAACGGCGCCGAGCTGATCGCCGAGGCGAGCACGCTCGATCCGGGGATGCGCTTCATCATCGTCACCGGCTATCTCGACAGCGATGCGGTGGAGGCCGCGGCACCCGGTACGCAGGTTCTCGCCAAGCCGTTCGATCCCGAGCGGTTGCGGCGGATCGTTTGGGAAGTCGTCGGCTCTAGCCGCGGGGAAGGCTGAGCCGGGCGAGCAGCCCGCCGAGGTCGGCGCTTTCCTCGAGCTCGACCGTCCCGCCGTAGATTTCGGCAACGTCGCGGACGATGGCGAGGCCAAGGCCGGTGCCGGGCTTACCGGTGGTGTCGAGCCGAGCGCCGCGGCCGAACAATTGGCCGCGCTGTTCGGCGGGGATGCCCGGCCCGTCGTCCTCGACCAAAATGTCGACCACGCGATCGCCGCGGGCGACGGTTACGAATACCCGGCCGCCGCCATATTTGGCCGCGTTTTCGATGAGGTTGCCGAGCAGTTCGTCGAGATCCTGGCGCTCGACCCTGACTTCGGCCAGGCGGTCGCCGGCGATATCGATGGTGACGCCTTCGTGCAGTCGCTCGACCGCGCGCTGGACCGCCTCAAGGCTGTCCCACACCCGCGCCCGCGCCTGCGCCGAGGCGCGGCGGCCGATTGCCCGTGCCCGGGCGAGATGATGGTCGACCTGGCGCCGCATCACCGTCGCCTCGCGGCACACGGTCGCGATCAGCTCGGGATCGTTGGCGGTCGCGGCATTAGTGATGACGGTGAGCGGGGTCTTGAGCGCATGGGCGAGGTTGCCGGCGTGGCGGCGGGCCTCCTCGGCCTGCTCCTCGCTGTGCGCGAGAAGCTGGTTGATTTCCTCGGTCAGCGGGCGAATTTCGGCGGGAAAATCGTTCCCGATGCGGGTCTTTTCGCCCGAACGGATCGAGGCCACCTCGCGGCGTACCCGCCGCAGCGGCCACAGCCCGTAAACCGTCTGCAGCGCGGCGAGGATGAGCAGCCCGAAGCCAAGCGCGGCGAAACTCCACACGAGGGTCGAGCGCAGGCGCAAGATCTGCTCGTCGATCGCCTCGCGCGACTGCGCCACCTGAAAGCGCCAGCGCACCTTGCTTCCGGGCAGGACCGCGTCGCGCTCGACCACCCGCACCGGCTCGACATTGCCCGGGACCGAAAATTCGTCGCTGTCGTAGAAATGCGGCTTGGGGTCCTCGTGGGTGTCGCCGACGCGCAGCCGGCGGTCCCACAACGAGCGGGAGGGAAAGGCGTCGAGGCCGGCGCCGCTGATCTGGAAATAAAGTCCCGAATAGGGCTCGATGAAGCGCTGGTCGGCGGGCGGTCGGTTGAAGCGGACCTCGCCGTCGGGGCCAATTTCCGACGCCGCGACCATCGAATTCAGAATGAACACCATCTGGTCGTCGAAATTATCGACGATCGACTTGCTCAGCACGCGGTCGAGCGCGAAGCCGCCGATCAACAGCAGTGCCCCGATCCACACCGCCGCGATCCCGATCATCCGCCGGGTGAGCGAGCGGGTCCGGTCGAAACCGGGCTTGCCGGAGGCGTCCGGAACGACTTCGGCCGCCTCCGTCAGCGGGGCGGCGTCCTTGTTCAAGCGCCCGGATCCTCGAGGCTGTAGCCGAGGCCGCGGATGGTGGTGATGACGTCGGCGCCGAGTTTCTTGCGGATGCGCGTCACGAACACTTCGATGGTGTTCGAATCGCGGTCGAAATCCTGGTCGTAGATGTGCTCGATGAGCTCGGTCCGGCTCACCACCTTGCCCTTGTGGTGCATGAGGTAGGAGAGGAGTTTGTACTCCTGCGCGGTCAATTTAACCGGCTCGCCCGCCTTGCTGACCTTGCCCGAGCGGGTGTCGAGGCGGATGTCGCCGGCGTTGAGCTCGGAACTGGCATTGCCCGACGAGCGGCGGATCAGCGCGCGGAGGCGGGCGATCAGCTCCTCGGTCTGGAACGGCTTGGCGAGATAGTCGTCGGCCCCGGCGTCGAGTCCGGCGACCTTGTCCGACCAGCTGTCGCGCGCGGTCAGGACCAGCACCGGCATCTTGCGCGCTTCCTTGCGCCAGCGGTCGAGCACGGTCAGGCCGTCGACTTCGGGCAGGCCGAGGTCGAGGATCACCGCGTCGTAATTTTCGGTTTGCCCAAGATAATGGCCGTCCTCGCCATCGGTGGCGAGATCGACGGCATAGCCGGCGCCTTCCAGAGTCGAGCGCAACTGGCGTCCGAGATTGGGTTCGTCTTCGACAATCAGAACGCGCATTCATGGGCTCCCGGTCTGTCCCGCCTTGCGCCGTAAACCCGCGGACGGGGCAACGGTTGCTTGGCCGGAACGATATTGGTCAAGTGGGACAGGCACCCGAAAAGTCAATCGCGGGTGCGGCGCAGAGTTCCTCAGGCGGGTCAGCGGGGGCGCGAGCGGCGCAGCACACGGCCGCTGCGGGCGTCGACATCGACCCAGATGACCTGCCCGTCCTGGATGAACTTGAAGCGGTAGATGCCGCCATTGAGTTCAGGCCCCAGATAATCGGCACCGGGCATGAACGGGAGGATCTTGCGCTCGAGCTGGGGCAGCGGCATCGAACGGCCCTCGCGGATTGCATCGAACGCGCGCTCGGGCTCGCGCCGCGGATCGGCGAGCGCGGGCGTGCCGAACAGGCCGGCGGCGATGGCCGCGGCGCACAGGGGCTTCAACAGGGTCATTACGCGACTCTTCATGGGGCAGGTTCTAGCACAAGGCATTGAATAGGCTATGAATGATCGCGTTGCTGCAGGTTCATTCTACGCCCGGGGGAAATAAATGAGACTGTTCAGAGGTTTGGCCGCTGTGCTGTTGGCCGCGTCGTCGATGCTATTGGCCGCTGCTCCGGCCGTCGCCGAAGGCTTTGAAACCGTTCCAGCGCGCGGACCCGGAGAAGGCGAGGGGCCCTACCCGACACTGGTCATTCGCGGCGCAACTCTGGTCGACGGCACCGGTGCTCCCCCACTCGGTCCGGTCGACATCATCATCAAGGGCAATCGCATCGCCGCGATCGAGGCCGCGGGAACGCCGGGCCTGCCGCTCAAGCCAGATCGCAAACCGCGCGGAGCGGCACGCGAGATCGACGGCACCGGCATGACCGTCCTGCCTGGCTTCATCGACGTCCACGGCCACAATGGCGACCCGACCAAGGCTCCGAACGCCAGTTACGCCTACAAGCTTTGGCTCGCCCACGGCGTTACCAGCGTACTCGGCGTCCCCTTCTATTTCGGAGAGCCGCGGCGCGCACTCGAAGAAGCGGCCCAAAGCGCTGCCAACCGCATCGTCGCCCCGCGTCTCTATCCTTATGCGGTGATCGGCGATTTGTGGGACGGCGGCGCGATCGACAGCCCCGAGCAAGCGCGCAAATGGGTGCGCTGGGCAAGCGGACAAGGCTATCTCGGCGTTAAATTCTTCAATTCGGAGGCGCCCGCGGTGATGGCGGCGGCGATCGACGAGCTGAAGAAGCAGAAGATGGGCTCGGTCGCGCATCTGGGCCAAGGCGGGGTGGCGAAAACCAATGCCCGTCAGGCGGGCGCGATGGGGCTTCAAACGGTGACCCATTTCTACGGCCACTTCGAGAGCCTGCTCAAGGACCGGTCGCTGCCGGCCTATCCAGTCGATTACAACATGCTCGACGAGCAGGACCGCTTCTATCAGGTGTCGAAGCTCGCCGACCAGATTGTCGAGCCGGGCGGGCCGGAGTGGAACGCTTATCTGAGCGATCAGCTTGAGCGCGGAGTGACCTTCAACCCGACGTTCGAAATCTATTCGGCCGGCCGCGACCTCATGCGCGCCCGCAATGCCGACTGGCAGGCCAAATATACTTTGCCCTCGCTGTGGCGTTTCTTCCAGCCGAGCCGCGAGAACCACGGCAGCTACTGGTACGACTGGACCACCGAGAAGGAGGTCAGCTGGCGCCGCTTCTACCGCCCGTACATGCAGCTGATGAACGATTATAAGAATATGGGTGGGCGGGTGACCGTCGGTTCGGATCCGGGGTTCATCTACCAGACCTGGGGCTTCTCCTACATTCTCGAGCTCGAAATGCTCCAGGAGGCGGGATTTTCGCCGCTCGAAGTGATCCGCTCCGCGACCAGCAATGGCGCGCGCCAGATCTTCGATCCGCGCGGGCAGGAACCGCCGATCGGAACGGTCGAAGTGGGCAAGCTCGCTGATTTGGTGATTGTGCCGGGCAATCCGCTCCAGAACCTCAAATTGCTCTACGGCACAGGGTTCGAGAAACTTGGCTCGGACGGAAAGGTCGAGCGGGTTGGCGGGGTTCGGTACACGGTCAAGGACGGCATTGTGTACGACGCGCCGGCGCTGCTTGCCGACGTCGCGGCGATGGTCGCGGCGAAGGAGGCCGAGGAAGGAGCGGCGGCTCATTGAGGGGCGGGGCATGCTCGCCTAAGGGCGGGCGATGGCCGCGCCGATCCTAAGCTATGAAGACCTTGGCCTGGTCCAGGGCGAGGGCTGGCTGTTCCGCCACCTCGACCTTTACATCGGGGCGCGCGACCGGCTGGCGCTGATCGGCCGCAACGGCGCGGGCAAGACCACTTTGCTCAAATGCCTCGCCGCGATGATCGACCCTGACGAAGGCAAGAGAACGATCGTCGCCGGAACGCGGGTCGTGCTGCTCGAGCAGGATCCGGTGATGAGCGGGCACGAGCGCTTGCTCGACTGGGTGCTGGACGGCGCCGACGCGCCCGCGCCGCACGAGGCGGATTCGATCGCCGGGCAGCTCGGCGTGGATCTGGAGCGGCCAGCGGCGACCGCCAGCGGCGGCGAGCGGCGACGGGCCGCGATCGTCCGGGCGCTGGCGCAGCAGCCCGACATTCTGCTCCTCGACGAGCCCACCAACCATCTCGATTTGGGAGCGATCGAGTGGCTCGAGGATTGGCTCAAGCGGTTCAAGGGCGCGTTCATCGTCATCAGCCACGACCGCACCTTCCTCGCGCGGCTGACCAAGAGCTGCATCTGGCTTGATCGGGGAGGTCTGCGCCGGGCGGAAATCGGTTTCGGCGGGTTCGATGCGTGGACCGAGCGCGTCTATGATGAGGAAGCGCGCGCGGCGGACAAGCTCGACGCCAAGTTGAAGCTTGAATTGCACTGGCTGCAACGCGGCGTGACCGCGCGCCGCCGCCGCAACCAGGGCCGGCTGACCAAACTCCACGAGATGCGGGCGCAGCGCGCGGCGATGATCGGGGAGGCGGGCCACCAAGCTCGCGCTGGCCAAGGATGACGTGAAGTCGAAGGTGGTGATCGACGCCGACCGGGTCACCAAATCCTACGGCGAGCGCCCGATCATCCGCGACTTCACCCTGCGCATCCAGCGCGGCGACCGGATCGGGATCGTCGGCCCCAACGGCGCCGGCAAGACGACGCTGCTCCGGCTCCTCACCGGCGAGATCGCGCCCGACAGCGGCGCCGTCACCCGGGCCAAGACCCTCTCCGGAATCGTCATCGACCAGCAGCGCAAATTGATGGAACCGCAGAAGCGCGTCCGCGACGTCCTCGCCAACGGCGGCGACTGGATCGAGGTCCGCGGCACCAAGAAGCACATCAAGGGCTATTTGAAGGAATTCCTGTTCGACCCGTCGCTCGCCGACGCGCCGATCGGCACGCTGTCGGGGGGCGAGAAGTCGCGGCTGCTGCTGGCCCGCGAATTTGCGCGCGAGGCCAATCTGCTGGTGCTCGACGAGCCGACCAACGACCTCGACCTCGAAACTCTCGACCTGCTGCAGGAGGTGATCGCCGACTATGACGGCACCGTCCTCATCGTCAGCCACGATCGCGATTTCCTCGACCGCACGGTGACCATCACGCTCGGCCTCGATGGGTCGGGGCGGGTCGATGTGGTTGCGGGTGGTTATGAGGACTGGGCGAAACGGCGCGCTCCTCCCCCTCCCGCTCGCGGGAGGGGGCCGGGGGGAGGGCCTGTCAGCGCCTCGAACATGCCCTCCCCTTCGCCGCTGCGCGGCTCTTCCCCTCCCGCAGGCGGGAGGGGCAAGTTGTCCTACAAAGACCAGCGCGACCTCGACCGACTGCCGGGGGAGATCGAGCGGATCGAGCGCGAGATCGCGGCGGCGGAGGATGCGCTCCACGACGCCGACTTGTTCACCCGCGATCCGCAGCGCTTCGCGGCTCTGACCGACGCGCTGACCGCCCTGCGAGCGACCAAGGAACTGGCCGAGGAGCGCTGGCTCGAGGTCGCCGAAATGGCGGAGGCCACCGCGCGCTAGCGGTTCAGCCGCGCTCGCCCTTTGCGCCGCCGCCACTTGCCAGTTTCGCCCGCACCCGCTCGTCGACGCGACGGTCGAGGATGCTGAGCGGCATCGCGCCTTCGGTCAGAATTTCGTGAAAATCGCGCACGTCCCACTGCGCGCCGAGCGCCTTTTGCGCCCGCTCCCGCGCCCGGACCCAGGCGATGTGCCCGATCTTGTAGCTGCACGCCTGTCCCGGCGAGGCGCAATAACGCTCGATCTCGCGCTGGACGCGGGCGCGCGGGAAGCCGGTGGCCGCGACCATATGATCGACCGCTTGGCTGCGGGTCCATCTTTTGTGGTTCATGCCGGTGTCGACGACCAGCCGCTCGGCGCGGAACAGATAGGATTGCAGGAAGCCGGCGCGCTCGATCCCCGTGTACGCGCCCAACTCGTCGGCGACCGATTCGGCGTAGAGCGCCCAGCCTTCGCCATAGGCCGAA
>JANNDN010000320.1:0-10181 GCA_031387795.1 Sphingomonas sp. | reverse complement strand
CGCTACTGGCACAATCTCGCCGACGTCTATGACCTCGCCGGTCCGGTGCTGCGCAGCCGCAAGGGCGACGCTGTCATCGTCAGTTATTCGAAGCCCCTGATCTACGATGTTCCGCGGCAGCTCGACGTGTTCGGCTCGGCCGCGGCGTATTTCGGGCTCGAGCAGCTTCCCGGCGCCCAGAACATCCTCAGCCCGCGGGCGCTGCGCTCGGTCGAGGCGGGGCTGCGCTATACCAATATCGACTCGTCGCAAGGCGGGGTCGACCGGGAAAAAGGATTTGCGGCGCGGATCGCGGCTGGCGCGGACGAAGCGCTCGGCGACATCTTCCCCAAGCTCCACGGCGGCTTCGATTATGGCACGGCGCTGCCCTGGGCCAACAGCTCGGCCTGGCTCTACGTCCACGCCGGGCTGGCCGGGGGCAAGAAAGCGAGTCCGCTGGCGGCTTATTATTTCGGCTCGTTCCGCAACAATTACGTCGATGACCGGCCGGTCAAACGCTACCGCGAACTGGAATCGATGCCGGGGTTCGAGATCGACGAGATCGCCGCGCGCCGCTTCGTCAAGGCGACCGGCGAGATCAACCTGCCACCGATCCGCTTCGCCGAGGCCGGAGTTCCGGCTTTTTACCTCAGCCACGTCCGTCCAGCGCTCTTCGCCGGGGTGATGGCGACGACGACCCCCGAGGGCGATTCCCGGCATTACGAGACCGTCGGCGGGCAGCTCGACCTTGCCTTTACCGTCGCGCTACGCCTGCCGATGGTGTTCTCGGTGGGCGCCGCGGCAGGGTTCGAGCAAGGTCATTATCGCAAGACCGAGTGGCTCGCTTCGCTCAAGATCATGTAAGGTTGCGTCCATGGAATGGCTGATTGCGGAAGCCGCGCATTGGGGCCTCGCTCTGATCCCCGTTCTGGTCCTGCTCGGAGTCTTCGCCTGGCTCGATGCCTTCGCGCTGATGCGCCCGCGCGAGCTTCTCCTGCTGCTCCTGCTCGGCGGCATCGGCGCCCTCGCCGCTTATCCGGTGTCGGGACGGATGCTCGACACGCTGCCGATCGGATTTTCGAACTACAGCCGCTTCATGGCGCCGTGGATCGAGGAGGCGATCAAGGGCGTCATTGTGATCATGCTCTTCCGCTTCAACCGGATCGGCTTCAAGCTCGACGCGGTGCTTACTGGCTTCGCAATTGGCGCGGGTTTCTCGGTCGTCGAGAACATCTTCTACCTGACCTTCTTCCCCCAATATGGCACCGGTACCTGGCTCGTCCGCGGGTTCGGCACCGCGCTCATGCACGGCACCACGACCGCGCTGTTCGCGGCCATCGCGCACGAATTCGCCGAGCGCGAATCGCGGGAGAGCGCGGGTGGCTTCGATTTCCGATTGTGGTGGTTCGTGCCCGGCTATCTGGTCGCGGTCGTCCTCCACATGGCCTTCAATCAGTTCCCCGACCGACCGCTGGTGGCAATGATGGGCGCGCTCGTCGTGACTCCGATCGCGATCATGCTCGTGTTCCACTTCGGCCAGGCCGAGGCGGCGCGCTGGCTCGAGCAGGACCGCGCCGAACATGGCATCCTGCTCGCGGTGCTCGATTCCGGACGCTGGCCCGAAAGCGCGAGCGGCAAGCGCCTCGCGGCGCTGAGCGCGCGGGTCGGCCCCGACGCCGAAGGCCGCATCCGCGCTTATTGCCGGGCGCTCGCCTGGCTGGTGGTCGAGGCGGAGGAAACGATGCTCGAGGAGGCCGGCGGCGACGTAATAATGAACCGCGACAAGGTCGCCGCCGCCTTCGCCGAACTCGACCGGCTGCGCGGGACGCTCGGCCGCTCGACCTTTGCCGCGCTCAAGCCGCTGCTCCCCTTCAGCCGCAACGATTATTGGGAGCTTGAGGAGCTGCGCCAGCGCGTCGGCTGACCGCGGCTCCCGCGCCCTTTCTAGCCGACGCTTCGGGCTCTATGACGAGCGCGATGACCGGGCCTTCCCAATCCGCGCTGATAGAGATCGATCCCAACGAGTTCCGCTCGGTGCTCGGTCATTATCCGACCGGCGTGTGCGTCGTCACCGGCCAGCCCGAGGGGGGCCGCGCGTCCGGCCTGGTGATCGGCACCTTCACCTCGGTCTCGCTCGACCCGCCGCTGGTCGGCTTCTTCGCCGGCAAATGGTCGTCGAGCTGGCCGCGCATGCGCTCCAGCGGACGGTTCTGCGTCAACGTGCTCGGGGCCGACCAGCTCGACCTCGCCCACCGCTTTTCGGCGCCGGCCGACGACAAGTTCGAGGGCGTCTCGCACTCGCTGTCGAGCAACGGATTGCCCATTCTTGATGGCGTGGTCGCGGCGATCGAGTGCGAGCTAGCCGACGAGCGCGACGCGGGCGACCATATGATGGTGCTCGGCCGGGTGATCGCACTCGACATATTGCGCGCCGCCGATCCTTTGCTTCATTTCCGCGGTGATTACGGCACCTTCAGGCCGCTCCGGTGAGCGACACCGGGCCGGTCCGGACCCCGATCGACGCCGCAGTTCTTGCGGAGTGGATGGCGCGGGAAGTGGCGGGGTTCGAGGGGCCGATCGAGATCGCCCAGTTCAAGGGCGGCCAGTCCAACCCGACCTATCTGCTGACTACCCCCGGCACTCGCTTCGTGCTGCGCAAGAAGCCGCCTGGCCCGCTGCTCAGGGGCGCGCACGACGTGCTCCGCGAGGCGCGGGTGATGCGCGCGCTCGCCGGCACCCCGGTCCCGGTGCCGCCGGTGGCCGCGGTGTGCGAGGATGATGGAGTCCTGGGCAGCGCGTTCTTCGTCATGGCGATGGTCGAGGGCCGGATTTTCTGGGATGCAAAGCTGCCGTCGCTGCCAGCCGATGATCGCGCGGCCTATTTCGATGCCATGAACGCGACCATCGCCGCGCTCCACTCGGTCGACTGGACCGCGGTCGGGCTCGCCGATTTCGGCCGCCCAGGCAATTATTTCGAGCGCCAGATCGCGCGCTGGTCGAAGCAATATGTCGAGGATGTGGACGCACCGCGCGACGCCAATATGGATGCGCTCGTCGCCTGGCTTCCGACCGCGATCCCGCCGGGCGAGGAAACCAGCATCGTCCACGGCGACTTTCGCTGCGACAACCTCATCTTCGACCCCAGCGAGGCGCGCGTCGCCGCGGTGCTCGACTGGGAATTGTCGACGCTCGGCCATCCGCTCGCCGACTTCGCCTATCACTGCCTGATGTACCGAATGCCCGCGAACATGTTCGCCGGACTCGGCGGCGAGGATCCGGCGGCCCTGGGTCTGCCCGGCGAGCGCGATTATGTCGCGACCTATTGCCAGCGAACCGGGCGCTCCGCGATCCCCAATTGGGATTTCTACATCGCCTTCAATTTCTTCCGGCTGGCGGCAATCCTCCACGGCATCGCGGGGCGCGTGGCGCGCGGCAACGCCTCGTCGGCGCAGGCGCTGGAGCGCGCCGCCCAATTCCCCGCGCTCGCGCAACTGGCGCGGCGGGCGATGGAGCAATGCGAGGCCTGAAAATCAGGTCAGGGTGGTGCACAAGGCCGCGATATCGAGCGGCTTGCGCAAAACCGGGAACTCGACGTCGGCGCCGAGCAGCTCTTCGTCGGCATAGCCAGTCATCAGCGCCATCCGCGCGTCGGGCGCGAGCTTGGCCAGCGCCCGCAATGTTTCGAGTCCGTCCATTCCGAGCATCGCAAGATCAACCAAAATCAGGTCATAGCCTTCGTGGTTGCGGCTCACCGCATCGATCGCTTCCTTGCCGCTGGCCACCGCATGGACATTGCCGCCGGCATCGCGGAACTGCTCGGCAAGGACGATGCGCACCGAATCATCGTCGTCGATCAGCAGCAAGCGCTGGTCGCTGAGCCAGTCCTTCGAGGTTTCGGCACGGTCCGCTTCCCTGATTGCCTCAGCTTCGGTCGCGGGCAGGATGAGGCCGATCCGCGCGCCCTTGCCCGGGCTCCTGCTGATATGAAGCCGACCGCCCGACTGGTGGACGAAGCCCGCAACCATCGCCAGGCCTAGCCCCGTACCCTTGCCCGTCTCCTTGGTCGTGAAAAAGGGTTCGGTGACCCGCTCGACGATCGCGTTGGGGATGCCCGCGCCCTCGTCGGCGACGCGAATGCGGAGCGCGGGTTGAGCGATGACATCGTCCTTGCACGCCTCGATCGTGACCGTGATCGTGCCCCCGTCGGGCATTGCGTCGCGGGCGTTGATGATGAGGTTCATCAGCGCCAGCTCGAGCTGCCCGCGGTCGACGAACAAATTCAATCCGCGTTCCGGACATTGCCAGTCGATGGTGACCTTGCCGCCCAATGTGTGGCTGACGAGGCCGGCGACCGCATCGCACAGACCGGCGGGATCGACGCTGACCGGGCTCAGCGTCTGCTGGCGCGAGAAGGCCATCATCCGGCGGACCAGTTCCGAGCCTGCGCCTGGCCGCCCAATTTACCCTCGGTCCCGACCTCGCGGGCGACTCGAGTTACTTCGGACGCGAACGAGTTGAGTCGGTCGACCATGGTATTGATGGTGTTCTTGAGCTCGGCGATCTCGCCCTTCACGCCGACGGTGATCTTCTTGGACAAATCGCCCAGCGCCACCGCGGTGGTGACCTCGGCGATGTTGCGGACCTGGCCGGTCAGGTTGGCGGCGAGCTCGTTGACGTTGTTGGTGAGGTCGGCCCAAGTGCCGCCGACGCCCTCGACCTTGGCCTGGCCGCCGAGCCGCCCCTCGGTGCCGACCTCGCGCGCCACGCGGGTGACCTCCGAGGCGAACGAATTGAGCTGATCGACCATCGTATTGATGGTGTCCTTCAATTCAAGGATTTCGCCGCGGACCTCGACCGTGATCTTCTTCGACAGATCGCCGCGCGCCACCGCGGTAGTAACGTCGGCGATGTTACGCACCTGGCCGGTCAGATTGGCCGACATCAAATTCACATTGTCGGTGAGGTCGGCCCAGGTGCCCGCGACCCCGGGCACTTCGGCCTGGCCGCCGAGCTTGCCCTCGGTGCCGACCTCGCGGGCAACGCGGGTCACTTCGCTGGCAAAACCGTTGAGCTGATCGACCATGGTGTTGATGGTGTTCTTGAGCTCGAGAATCTCGCCTTTCACATCGACGGTGATCTTTTTGGACAGATCGCCGCGCGCCACGGCGGTGGTCACTTCGGCGATATTGCGCACCTGGCCGGTCAGGTTCGCGGCCATCAGATTGACGTTGTCGGTCAAATCTTTCCAGGTGCCCGCCACGCCCTTGACCCGCGCCTGACCGCCCAATTTACCCTCGGTGCCGACTTCGCGGGCCACACGGGTCACCTCGGACGCGAAAGAACCCAATTGATCGACCATGGTGTTGACGACTTTGCCGATGCGCAGGAACTCGCCCTTGAGGCCACGGCCGTCGATCTGGACCGTCATATGTTGTGACAGATCGCCCTCGGCGACCGCGCCGATCACGCGCGCGACCTCGGTGGTCGGCTGGACCATGTCGTCGACCAGCTCGTTGACCGCGTCGAGCTTGGTCCGCCAGCCGCCGGCGGCACCGCGAATCCGCGCCCGCTGAGTGATTGCGCCTTCCTTGCCGACAACTTTCGCAAGGCGGGCGAATTCAGCAGTGATGTCCTGATTGAGGCCGACCGCCTGGTTGAACAGCCGGGCGATCTCGCGGTCGCGGGGATCGCTCGACTTGAGCGAAAGCCGGACCGAAAAATCGCCTTCCTTGAGACCCGTCAGGGCCTCGATCAAAGCGTCACGGAGATTCCCGCAATCGTCTCGAGATTTGGTGGCCACGCACATCCCCCGCCATAGGCCGCGCCAATGCGGCGTCCGGAGAGGCAAGCACAGCCACCCAAAGGGAAAATCTGGGAAACGGAAAAAAGTTCCTTGGCGCGGGCCTTCGAGCGGCCCGGCTAGGCGGGCCACGGGGCCAGGCCGAACTCCTCGGGCGAATATCGGTGTCCTTGATGCGCGATGCTGCCCGCGACCTTGGCCATTCGCCGCTCCACCGCAGGCGACAGGTCATAACGCAGGAACCGATAGACATTCTGAATCTGGGGCCGCCAATCGCCGTTCAGGGCCGCATATTCGATCTCGAGGGTCGGCGGGTCATGCTTGCGCAGCGCGGCAAGGGCCCGCTCCTCCCGCATCCGGGTTTTGTCGAGCCATTCCCGACCGATGGCGTGACGATCCGCGCTGTCCGACTGGATCCGCCGCTGGTTCCACACCAGCGAAGCGGTCGAGGCGACGACTTCGCCGAGATCGCGCCTTACCCACAGGAGGCGGGCCCCGGGAAAAGCCCCGAGCACCGAGTCCAGCTCAGCCATGAACTGCGGGGCCTTGAGCAGCTGGACCTTTTCCTCGGGCTCGCGGCGGCGCCAGCGCAGCGTCTGCACGAGCCGGCGGAACTCAAGGTACACCGGCCCGGGATCCCGCCGCTCGCTATGGCGAGCGAACCGGGGGACGTTCCACTGCGCTTCGAACATTGCACCGTGGAAGGCGTGGGCATGGAGCCCGAACTCCTCCTCGGGCGCGAAAGCGAACGTCGGATGGATTCGCCGCAATTGCGGGTTGCACAAGTGGAGCAGGCTCTGGACCGCCATGGTCGAGGCGATCGAGCGGGCCGAAGACGTGGCCAAAGGCGCCAGAGTCTCGTGCAACCGGGTAAAGGCGAAGCGCGGATCGCAGGCCAGCAGGCGATGCAAGCGCGTGGTTCCCGAACGCATGTGGCCGAGGACGATCACCGGCTCGCGGATTGGTAGATCAAGGATTTGCGGACAGCGCTGCCACAGCCGGGCGGCCAGGATTCTCTGCCGCAGGATGCCGACCAGCTGGCCGTGAGCGATCGTGCGGCCGAGCGCGTTGAGCCGGGCGCTGCCGCGAAGGTCCTCGGTCAGAAGTTCGAATGCCGCGCGCCAATTGCCCTGGCCGAGACAAGAAGGTCCGGCGCGCGCTGCCGTGGCGAGAAGGTCGTCGGGCTCGAGCGTGGGCGGTGTCAGCAAGCGGCAGTTCCAGGCCGCCTCCAGCCCGGCGCTGAGCAGGCGGCTCAGCCGAAGCGGGTCCACGGCTTCACGCGATCGCCAACGGCTTGAACACGGTCGTTTCCCGCATTGTCTCGAGCTCGGAAACGCTCAGGCTGTAGCGGCTCCCAAGTGCCGAGATGATCGACTTGACCACCATTTCGGGCGTCGAGGCCGCGGCGGTGATGCCGATCGCGCCAGTTTCGGGCAGCTTGGCCCAGTCGATGTGTGCGGAGCCGGGGACCAGCTGCACCGACGGGCAGACACTTGCGGCGACCTCGGCCAGCCGTGTGGCGTTGGACGAGAAATTCTCCCCGGCGACGATGACCGCGTCGACCAGCGGGGCCAGCGCGCGGACCGCGGCCTGCCGGTTGCTGGTCGCATAGCAGATGTCGCTCGAGGCCGGTTCGGCGAGATCGGCGAACCTGGTCCGCAGCGATTGCACGATCGCCTCAGCCTCGTCGACCGCATAAGTGGTCTGAATCGCAACCCCGACCGGTTCTTGAGCGGGAATCGGCAGCTCCTCCACCTCGCGCACGCTGTTGACGACGAAAGCGTTACCCGGCCGCACATGCCCCATGGTACCGATGATTTCCGGATGATCGATGTGACCAATCAGGACGACGCGGCGGCCGCTTTGCTGATGCCGCTCCACCTCGCGATGGACCTTGGCGACCAGCGGGCACACCGCATCGAACGCGATCAGGCCCCGCTCGCGCGCGTTCCGGGCCACTCGCGGGTCGACGCCGTGGGCGGAGAACAGAACCACCGCGCCGGTCGGGACTTCATCAAGTTCCTCGACGAAGATCGCGCCGTTGCTCTCCAGTTCGCGGACGACTTCGAGATTATGAACGATTGCGCGGCGGACGTAGACCGGAGCGCCGTGCACCGCGAGCGCGTCGTGGACAGCATCGATCGCGCGCCGGACCCCAGCGCAAAACCCTCTCGGCGCCGCAAGAATGACCTTGAGGTCGGGCAAGGGCGACGGAGCCGTCAATCCCGGTTTCCCGTGACCGATCGCTCGACAGCAAGGCTCAAGCGGGGCAGATTCGCCGATCTACACCGCCTAAAGGACATACTGTATCCTCACCGTGACGCTCGTACTGGCCTTGGCAAGCGCGATGCGGACCTGTTCGAAACGCGGTGGGCCGAACCTCACCACCGGGCTTCGCGAAAAACCGAATCCCTCCTTCGGAACCCCGAGCACCTTGTCCATCCGGTCGTTGGCATTTTCGTCGTGAAGGACCGTGAGAGCATAATCTCCCGGTGGGAACCCGGTGAACCGCAACTGGGGCTTGCTCGCCGGCGTAGTTCGCTTGATCGCTTCCGGGTCCTTGCTGCAGTCGGGGAAGTGCGCCCGGTTGCGGGTCAGGCAGGCGTGGATCTGACCGCGCGCGTTCCGCAGCCCCTGGACTTCGACGTCGAGCACCAGCATTGGCGACGCGCTGGCGGTCACCACAAGGGCCAGCAGAGGAAGAGCCATCAAGCGCATTCGCTTAACCTATCAAACCCCTGCCCGGCGACCTATGCAAATTTTTGATCCAGCCGCATGACCAGTCTCATCATCGCCGGCGGCGGCCTGTCGGGGTGCCTTGCCGCGCTCGCGATCGCGCAGCGCCGGGCGGACATCGACATCATGCTGGTCGAGCAGGAAGCGGCTCTTGGCGGCCAGCACGTCTGGTCGTTTTTCGATTCGGATGTGGACGCGAAGGTCCGCTGGGTCGTCGAGGGCCTGCCGATCCAGCGATGGCCGACGCACGAAATCCGTTTCCCCGCCCGCCAGCGGGTCCTGGAGCTGGGCTATAATAGCCTTACCTCGGAGGGACTGGACGCGACCGTCAAGCGAGTCCTTCAGCCCGGGCAAATCATGCTGGGCCGCGGAATCGAGCGCGTCGACGCCGACTCCATCACCCTCAAGGGCGGCGAGCGGCTGGCGGCCGACGCGGTGATCGATGCACGTGGTCCGCGCGCAGTAGCCGGACTGGAACTCGCCTGGCAGAAGTTTGTCGGCCACCGAAAAAGCTTCGCCCGACCGCATGGGCAGGACCGGCCGGTGATCATGGACGCGACCGTCGACCAGGCCGATGGCTACCGCTTCGTCTATTCGCTCCCCTTCACCGACACGGAAATGATGGTCGAGGATACCTATTATTCGACCTCGCCGGCGCTCGACGACGAAGTGCTGGGCGCCGGTATCGACGACTTTGCCGAGGCGATCGGCCCCGCCGAGCGATTGTCGGTGGAGCGCGGCATCTTGCCGATCCTGCTCGGGGGTTCGGTCGAGGCCTTGTGGAATTCGGGCGCAAGGGTGGCCCGGCTTGGCCTAAGCGGGGGGTTTTTTCACCCGACCACCGGCTATTCCTTCCCCGACGCGATTGCCAACGCCGCGATCCTTGCCGAACAGCGCGATTTCACGTCCGGAGCACTGCATGATGTCTTCCATTCCCGCGCCAAAGCATTGTGGAAAGAACGGCGGTTCTACGTGCTTTTGAACCGCATGCTGTTCCGCGGCGCTGCTCCCGCCGAGCGTTATCGGGTGCTCGAGCATTTCTACCGACTGCCCCTGCCGGTCATCGAACGCTTCTACGCCGGGAGGATCACCACGGCCGACAAATTCCGTATTCTGAGTGGTCGACCGCCGGTCCCGGTCCTGCGTGCGCTCAAGGCGCTGGTCAGGCGGGCGGCATGACGTCGGTGGCGATCATTGGCTCGGGTTTCGGCGGACTCGCCCTCGCCATCCGGTTGCAGTCGGCGGGTATCGACACAACCGTGATCGAGGCACGCGACAAGCCCGGGGGCCGCGCATATTATTGGGAGAAGGACGGCCACATTTTCGATGCCGGCCCAACCGTCATCACCGATCCCGATTGCCTGCGCGAACTGTGGGCCCTGTCGGGCTCGGACATTGCCCGCGACGTCGACTTGATGCCGGTCTCGCCATTCTATCGGCTGTCATGGCCTGACGGCACCGTCTTCGATTATCTCAACGACGACAAGCTGCTCGCCGAGCAAATCGCCAAACTCGATCCGCGCGATGTCGAAGGATATCAGCGCTTCCTCAAATATTCGGCCGGGGTCTATCAGGAGGGCTACGTCAAGCTTGGCGCGGTCCCGTTCCTCGACTTCAAATCGATGCTTCAGGCCGCGCCCAGCCTCGCCCGCTATCAGGCCTGGCG
>JANNDN010000298.1:0-1676 GCA_031387795.1 Sphingomonas sp. | reverse complement strand
GTGCAGCCCGAGACCTCGAATCGCCAGCGGGCGCGGCTCGAAACCGCGCTCGAGTTCGGCCAGCAATGCGCGGGCGACCTTCGCGGCAACCTTGTTCTGGATGGTGACGTGCGGGCGCCAGCCTTGCGCGTCCTGAGCGCTCAGCAGGCCTTCGAACATCGCGGCGAGATCGTCCCGGATCGCATCGAGTCCGTCCGAGACGATTCGCAAGGCCACCCCGCCCCCCAAATCCATCAGTCCGGCGATCCATGCCGGTGGGGCCGGCACCGTCACCGCTTCGGCGAGCCGACGGCGGGCTTCGCTTTCGGCTGACGGCGGCAAAGCGTGAAACATCGTCAAGTGCGCTGCCAACTGGTTGCGCTCGGGCGGGAAGTGCGCGCGGCGCAGGCGGTCGAGCCAGGCCTGATCCTCATGGCCAAGCTCGGCCGTGACGATCAGCGCCCCGGCCACTGGTCCCGCTCGACAATTTGCAGCTGCTCGGGATCCGCACTCAGAACGAAGGCCTCTCCCTCGACCGCGATGTCGCTCCAGTCGGCCTGGCGGAGCGTCTCCCCGACCCCCGCGACACCGCCATCGGTGAACACTAGGTAGCGGATCGCGCCGCTCGAGGCTCCCGCCATGGCGTCGACGGCCTGTCCCGCCTTGTCACCGTCGAATCGGACTTCGCCGTGGGTGAGCAAAGAGATGGGAAACAGATCCTCGCCCGGCTGCGCGCGGCTCGCGACCGCCGCTTTGGCTCCCCCCTCCTCGACCTTGGCCTGCCTCCCGAGCCAGCGCCACATCCCGAAGATGTTGAGCAGTGTGAGGACCCCGTTGGTCCACAGCAGCGCGGTCTGGCCGGTCATCAGCGCGGTCGCGATCCAGGCGATCGACCCGACGAGAAAGATAGCGAAGCCGTAGCCGGTGATCCGCGCGCCGAGGTTGGAGGCGGTGACCAGCGCGGCGAGGATAGTGGCGCCGGTCGCCACCCACTGGATGATGTCAGTCATTCGTCGGCAATGCCGCAGCGACGCGAAGGTTCAGATCTCGACCTGACTGCCGAGTTCGACCACGCGGTTGGTCGGCAGCTTGAAAAACTCCATCGCGCTTTCGGCGTTGCGCAGCATCCACGCGAACAAGCGCTCGCGCCAGATTGCCATTCCCGGCCGCGCCGAGGGCAGCAAGGTCTGACGAGCGAGGAAGAAGCTGGTGTCCATGGTCGTGCAGGCCCCGCCGCAATCCTTGATCTGCGCGAGGCCCGCGGGCACGTCGACCTCCTCCATGAAGCCGTAGCGGATGACGACCCGGTAAAAGCCCTCGCCATAAGCCTCGACCGCGGTCCGCTTGTCGTCGGCGACATAGGGCACGTTCTCGATCCGGACGGTGAGCAGGAAAATGCGCTCGTGGAGCACCTTGTTGTGCTTGAGATTGTGGAGCAGCGCGTGGGGAACCCCGCTCGCCGAGCTGGTCATGAACACCGCGGTGCCGGGTACGCGCGCGGCGCTGGGGGCCGCCGACTTGATGAAAATCTCCATCGGCAGGCTGGCCTCGTTCATGCGCTTGATCATCAGCTTGCGCCCGGTTGCCCAGGTGGTGAGCAGGGTGAACGCGACCGCGCCGATGAGCAGCGGGAACCAGCCGCCGTCGGGAACCTTCAAGAGGTTCGACGAGAGATAGGCGAAGTCGACGGTGAAGAA
>JANNDN010000179.1:0-13889 GCA_031387795.1 Sphingomonas sp. | reverse complement strand
TATGCCCCGGTGTTCCGCTTCTGCGCCGCGCTCGGCCTGATCGCGGTCGGGTTCGTAATGCTCGAGTGGATCAGGGTGCGGGCGCGGGGCGATGACCGCAACGACGACGGACAGCCCGACGTGCCGCGCGTCAGTCGGGCTGTTCGTGGTTGAGCGCGAGCGCTTCGCCGGCGAGATAGAGCGAGCCCGCGATCAGGCGGGGGGCGGGTAGGGGCGACAGCGCTTCGGTGAGGTTCGCTGCGGCGCCCCCGCCGAACTGTTTCGCAAGCATCGCCGGATCGTGATGGTCGTGGTCGGGCACCGGCACGAAGGTCAGCGACACAGTGTGAGGCTGGAGCAGCGCCACGATCTCGCTCGCGTCCTTGTTGGCGAGAATTCCGAGGACGACGTGCATCGGGCCGACACCGACCAGGTGCGCGGCGAGGGCTCGCGCGGCATCTTCATTGTGCGCGCCGTCGACCCAGGTTGCGGTTCCCTGTGTAAGTGGGCCGTCCGCCATCCGCTGGAACCGCGCCGGCCATATCGCGGTCGCGAGGCCGCGCAAAAATGCGGCTCGCGGTACCTTGATCGACGACTGCGCGCCAAGCATCTGCCAGGCGAGATTGGCGTTGCGGACCTGGTGCGCGCCGGGCAGCGCGGGGATCAGGGTCGGGTCGGCGCTCCAGTCGCGGCCTTCGAGCAGCAGCGGCGCTCCGGCAGCAGCGGCGCTCGCGATGATCGCCGCCTCGGCCTCGCGTGCCTGCGCCAGCGACACGATTGGAACGCCGCGCTTGGCGATGGCGGCTTTCTCAGCGGCGATTTCGGCGAGGCTGTGCCCAAGATGCTGCTGGTGGTCGAGGCCGATGCTCGCGATCCCGCACACCGCTGGCCGGTCGACGACATTGGTCGCGTCGAGCCGTCCGCCGAGACCGACTTCGAGGATCACCGCGTCGACGGGGGTGCGGGCGAAAGCGAGGATCGCGGCCGCGGCGGCGACCTCGAAAAAGCTTGGTTCGATGCCTTCGCCCGCGCCGATGACCTCGATCAACAGCGCAGCGAGCGGTTCGTCCTCGATCAGCTTGCCGGCGACGCGGATGCGCTCGTTGAAGCGGACGAGGTGCGGGCTGGTGAAGGCGTGGACGGTGAGGCCCGCAGCCTCCATTCCGGCGCGCAGAATGGCGACGGTCGAGCCTTTGCCGTTCGTCCCCGCGACGTGAAATAGTGGCGGCAGCGCGTCTTGCGGTCGGCCCAATCGGTCGAGCAGGACCGCGATCCGTTCGAGCCCGAGGCGGTCGCCGAGGGGCGAGGTTTTTTGCAAGCGGTCGAGCTGGGCCTGAACGCCAGGGTGGGTCGAGCGGGCGAAGTCCATTAGCCCTCCCCCCTCGGGGGAGGTCCCGCGCAGCGGCGGAAGGGGAATGCGCGCATGAGCCCCCTCAGTCGGCTTTGTCGACAGCTCCCCCGGAGGGGGAGCGGAGACATGCTCACGCCGCCTTCTTCTTCTCCGGCGCGAGATAGGACACCAGCAGCGCCAGCGTCTCGCGCAGCTCGCCGCGCGGCACGACCATGTCGATCATCCCGTGTTCGAGCAGATATTCGGCGCGCTGGAAGCCCTCGGGGAGCTTCTCGCGGATGGTCTGCTCGATCACCCGCTGGCCGGCAAAGCCGATCAAAGCGCCGGGCTCCGCGATCTGGACGTCGCCGAGCATCGCGTAGGAGGCGGTGACGCCGCCGGTGGTCGGGTCGGTGAGGACGACGATATAGGGGAGGCCAGCCTCCTTGAGCTCGGCGAGCGCCACCGTCGTGCGCGGCATTTGCATCAGGCTCAGGATACCCTCCTGCATCCGCGCACCGCCCGCCGCGGTGAACAAGATGTAGGGTACACGCTCGGCGATCGCGGTGCGCACTCCGGTGAGGAAAGCGGCGCCGACCGCAATCCCCATCGAACCGCCCATGAACGCGAAATCCTGGACCCCGATCACCACCTTGCGGCCGTCAAGCTTGCCCTTGGCGTTGACGAGGGCATCGCGCTCGCCGCTGGCGCTGCGCGCGGCCTTCAGCCGGTCGACGTAGCGCTTGCTGTCCTTGAACTTGAGCGGGTCCTCGCGCACCGACGGCGCGGGCAGGGTCTCGTATTTGGCGGCGTCGAACAATTGTTCGAAGCGGATCGCCGGCCCGATCCGGTCGTGGAAGTTGCAGCGCGGACAGACGTTGTAATTCTCTTCCCATTCCTTGGTGAAGATCATCGTCTGGCACTTCTTGCACTTGTGCCACAGATTTTCCGCGACCTGCCGCTTGGGCAGAAACGGGATTCCGCTGCGGACCCGGCTCAACCAGCTCATTCAACCCGTCCTTTCAATGTCGCGGCGATGTCGGAGAGCGCGCGGGCCGGATCGGCGGCGCCGGTGATGGGGCGGCCGATGACGAGGATCGAGGCGCCGTCCTCGAGCGCCCGTGCGGGGGTGACGACGCGCTTCTGGTCGGCGGTTTCGGCGCCTTCGGGGCGGACTCCGGGGACGACGAAGAAGCCGTCGGGCCAGGCGGCGCGCGCGGCCTTCACTTCCTCGCCCGAGCAGACGATGCCGTCGATCCCCGCCTCGCGCGCAAGTATGGTCAGCCGTTCGACCTGGTGAGCGGGCGACGCGCGGACCCCGATCGCGGCGAGGTCGTCCTGGTCGAGGCTGGTGAGCACCGTCACCGCGACCACCTTCGTGCCCGGCGGAGCGGCCGCTTTCGCAGCGGCCATCATCGCTTTGCCGCCCGCGGCGTGAACGGTGAGGATAGCGGGCCCGAGATGGGCGAGCGCCTGAACCGCCTTGGCGACGGTATTGGGAATGTCGTGGAGCTTAAGGTCGAGGAACACCGGCATCTGATGCTCCTTCATCCGAAGCACGCCTTCCTCGCCATTGGCGCAGAAGAATTCGAGGCCGAGCTTCACTCCGCCCGCGGACCCTCCGAGCTCGCGCGCGAGCGCCGCGGCGCGGTGGATGTCCGGGGTGTCGATAGCGACGAAGATCGGGTTCACGGCAACGTTTCTTGGGGCTCGAACCCGGGCTCAGGCTCGGGCCGCGGCGCGGGTTCGGCGGCGGCGCGATTGCGCTCCATCGCCTCGAGGCGGCGGGTCAGCGTCCATTGCCGGGCGCGCTGGGTCAGCCAAGTCGGCAGGAAGCCCAACAGAAAGACGAGGAAAAGCAAAGCAGGCAGTTTGATGTCCGCCTGGATGTCGCCCCACAGGTTGAGGGTGACCGGGAACCAGTTGCGGGTGGCGAACAGGGCCACCGCGACCGCCAGCAGCACCCACAGCAAGGTCTTGAGGAAATGCATTGTCTCGTCGCGCTCCAGCGGCGGCGTTTAGGCGAAGGCGCCGGACAAGGCTAGCACCGAGCCGAGCCGCCGTTCGTCGCAGCGGCGAATCGCTTTGGCGCAACCGGCCGCGCGCTACGTTGAGGCGGGGGACAGCAGCGGCCACACCGCTTGGGGGCGGGGAGCGTAGGTGTTCGTGGAAAAAGCGCACAAGATCGGGCTTGGCCTATTCGCCCTGCTGACCGGGGCGGGTCTGCTCGCCATGCAGCCCGAGCCCGCGCACCGCGATTCCGCGGCCGTCGTCGCGAGTGCCAACATCCGCCTCGCCGCGGTCGAGAAGAACGCGCGCCGCAACGTCGACTATCGCAAGCTCGACCAGCGCCTGCAGGAATTGATGGGCAAGCCCGCGATGGTCGGGCTAGCGGTCGGCGTGGTCGAGGACGGGCGCATCACTTTTCTCAAGGGCTATGGCGAAACCGCCGCCAAATCGGGCGACCCGGTGACCCCCGATACGGTGTTCCGCTGGGCCTCGGTGTCGAAGGGCGTCGCGGCGACGATGGTCGTCAAGCTGGCCGAGCAGGGTAAGGTCGATCTCGGCGCTCCGCTGGTCAATTATGCGCCGGGGCTTAAGTTGCCCGCGGGCAATGAATATCGCGCCAGCGTCGGCAATCTGCTGTCGCATCAGCTCGGCCTTTATCGCAACGCTTACGACAACAAGCTCGAGGAAGGCGGCGACCCCGCCTGGCTGCGCCGCGGGCTAGTCCAGCTCAACGCCATCTGCCCGCCGGGCACCTGCTGGTCGTACCAGAACGTCGCTTATGACGCCTCGAGCGAGATTGTCGCCCGGGTCACCGGCCGGCCGTTCGAGCAGTCGGTCAAGACGCAATTGTTCGATCCCATCGGGATGACCAGCGCGAGCATGTCGATGGCCGCGCTCCAGTCGAACCGCAGCTGGGCGCGGCCGCACAGCGCCGGCGGGACCGAGCTGCCGATGGTCGACACTTATTACCGGGTCCCGGCGGCGGGCGGGGTCAACAGCGACATCAAGGACATGAGCCTGTGGATGCTCGCCCAGATGGGGGCGATGCCAGGCGTACTCGACCAGCGGTTGCTCGACGCGATCCATGCTCGGATCGTCAAGACGCCAAGCGAGCGCGGCCGTATGCGCAACTATCTCGAGCGGCTCGACGCCGCCTGGTACGGCTATGGCTGGCGAAGCTATGATTATGCCGGCCACCGGATGGTCGGGCACCGCGGCGGGATCAACGGCTATCGCTCGCTGATCCTGTTCGATCCCGAGCTCAAGAGCGGGGTGGTGGCGCTGTGGAACAGCAACAGCTCCCAGCCCGGCGGGGTCGAGTTCGAGGTCATGGATATGATCTACCGGCTGCCGTTCCGCGACTGGCTCAAGCTCGGCGAGCCGACGGCGAAGGTCGACGCGGCGATGATCGCGGAACGGGATGCCGAACTGGAGAGCGGAGCCGGAAGCCCGGCCCGAGGTTAGCGCAGCCCCGCGACTTGCACCGCCGGCCGGGTCGCCGTTTTCCTTGTGGCGAAGGCAATCTGTCCGCCGCGGACTTCGGCATTGAGATGCGTCACATAAATCGGCACCGGCGTCGGTAGGGCAACCTGCTGCTCGGGACTGTCGCCGAGATCGGGATTGCGGCCGAGCATCCAGGTCGCCAACGCGCGCGCATCCGACAGGCGGATGCAGCCGTGCGAGAGCTTGCGATCTTCTTTCTCGAACAATTCCTTGTTGGGCGTATCGTGGAGGTAGATGTCCGACGCATTGGCGAAGCCGAACTTCATCGTGCCCATGCTGTTCCACTGGCCCGGCTGGCGGCGCAGCTTGACGACGGCCTGGCCCGCCGCGACCGCTTTCCAGTCGACGCTCGCCGGGTCGATCATGGCGGCGCTCTTGTCATAGGATTCGAGCACTTCGTAATTGCGCTCGGTAAGATAGGTCAGGCCCTGCTCGACGACGCGCGGCGCGATGAGCGACTGGACGAGCTCCGCGGGCACGTTCCAGTAAGGATTGAGCGTCGCATAATAGATCGTGCTGGCGATCATCGGGGTTTCGCTCGCCGAGGCGCCGGTGATCACGGGCATCGAGCCGACGATGCGGCCGCTATCGATCATCCACAGATTCGCGGAGCTGGCATCGACGATGATGTATCGTTTCTGCGCCGGCGCGCTGCGGGCGTTGGCGAGCGTGTCGAGGATGCTGGCGTCGGGCATCGCTCCGCTCGTTTGCATATCGGCCCAGGCGGAATCGCGTAGCTGGGCATAGATGGGGTTGATCGCGCTGACCTTCGCGACATGCTCGGCGAGCGACGGAGCGGAGCGGGCTTCGGCCAGGATCTGCGCGGGTGTCGCCTGGCGCGGCGCGGCCCAATGGTCGGCATAATCCATGCCCGGCGTCGGACGGCGGATCGTCTGGACGTAGCGGACCCAGGCTTCGGACAGCAGGCGATCGGCCTCAACCGCCGCTTCGCGATCGCCGGCGGCGGAGCGCTGGAGGAGACCCTGCGCCTGTGCGGCAACCGCCGGGCCGCTCGCCATGCCGTCGAGCGGGGCGCGCCGAAGCACGTCGACCAGCGCGTGCGCGGCGGCGGTGGGTCGGTTCGCGGATACCCACATCGGACCAGCAGTCGCCGGATCATTAGCAACCGGAACCGCTCCGACGCTCGGCGCCGCGGGCAAAGGGGTAGCGCTTAACGCGGCAAGCGCCGCGCCCGCAAGCAGCAGGTTTTTCACTGTCGCAACTCTCTAAATTCTTTAGCAATCTCAACGCTCAAACGAGCGCCAAGTTCATTTGGCCGGGTCAGGCCCCGATATAGACGGTGGTGCCGACATCGGTCGTCCCGAACAGTTTCTGCGCGAATTGTTTGGGCAGACGGACGCAGCCATGGCTTGCGGGGCGACCCGGGATGTTGCCGGCGTGGAGCGCGATGCCGTAATCGTCGAAGAATTGCGCGAACGGCATCGGCGCGTTGTCGTATTTGCGCGAGTGGTGCATCGCCTTTTTGGTGTGCACCTGGAAAATGCCCGAGGGCGTATCGTTGCCGGGCTTCCCGCTAGAAATCGTCGACGCGGCCACCAGCACATTGCCGCGATAGATATAGGCCATCTGGTCGCCGAGGCTGACCACCACGCGCTCCTCACCGGCGCCGGCGGGAACATCGCGCCAGACATAGGCGCCCGGCTTGAGATCGCGGGGACCAAATGTTTCGAGGAAGTCAGAGCGGGCCTGGATTGATGCATCGGTCGCCGCAGCGCGCGCGGCGAAAGTTTCGAGTGCTCCCGCCGGGGCAGCGAAGGTGGTTAGGGCGCACGTTCCGGCGAGCGCAAGCGCAAGGGCTAGCTGCTTCATGTTTGACACCTGAATTTATGTGTTGACTTTTGCCGTGAGAATGACCGGGCGAGGCCAAAAGTTCCCGACTTTTTGCCCTTACCGTTGCGTTCAGACGTCAAAAACCGCTAAAATCTGCCAGACACTCCGAGTCGCTCGTGTCAATGAGAGCGCCAAAGCCGAGTCGATTCAACGGCGATTTACAAAGTGGGGATTGCTGTCATCCTCCGCTGGCCGGGGGTGCGAGCGTTGCGGCAGTCAGCATGAAGGGGGACATTATGCGCAAGTCGATTTTTCTGGCGGGGGCGGGATCCGCGCTCGCCTGCCTGCTCGCGGCCACCGCCCTCGAGGCGGCCAGCCCGGCGCGGCTCAGATTGCCGCCGCCGTCGGCACCGAAGGACCAGATTTACGCGCCCGCGGCGATTGCGCGCGACCTGCAAAAGCGCGGCTATCGCGTTGAATCGATGAAGCGCAAGGGGACCACTTATTCGATCAAGGCGGTCGGTCCCAACCGCAACAAGGTCCAGATGACGGTCGACGGGCGCAGCGGCGATATCGTCGGCCTGGCGGTGCTCGAGGCGGCAGCGGGTCTTGCCTCCGCGATCGCGGCGATCGTCAAATCGGGCAAGGGCTCGCGCTACATCGACGACCGCTATCCGTTCGGGATCATCATCCCCGACACCTATCAGATGCGCTGGACCCCGATCACGACCAATGTCTGGACGGTCTATTCAGGCCCTTATGTGGCCGAAAGCTGGAGTGGCTCGGGCTATCGCTTTGCGGTGCCCTATAACAGCATCCGCCCCGGCCATAACGGCTATAGCGTGTCGACGTTCAGGGCGACCGATCTGGGGGACCCCCTGTACGACGTATATGATTATGACGGCACCCAGATCAGCACCGAATATTCCGAAGAACATTGGGAAATCGAAGCAACCGAATCGTTCGAGGGCAGCTGGGGCGGGCTCAACGAGGGTTATGAGGACTCCTATCTCGACGGGACGATCGACGACGTCGGCGACCTCGATGAGGACGACATCGCCGATTACGACAGCGAGGACGGCGACTTCGCGATCAGCGACGATGCGGGCGACGATTATGACGCCGACATCGGCGACGACGACGACGATGGCGACGACGACCAAGGCTATGAAGATGAGAACGACGGCTCGCAGGACGATGACGGCGACTATGACGATGGAGCGGAGGACGAGGACGACGACGGCTATGAAGATGATGGCGGCGACGAGCCTGAGTTGAGGGCCGGCGATTGAACCTGCGCCGGCTCGGATCGTCGGCGGTCTTCGCGGTATTGATGCTGACGGCCTCCGCGACTGGCGCGTGCCAGGACGATCCGGTCGCGAGCGCGGCCGCGGCGGTGACGGGCGGAGTGACCGATCCGCTCCGCTTCGTGAAGGCGGCATACCGGCTCGACGGCCAATCGCCCGACCGGCCCGCGCCGCCCGAAATGCTCGATCAGGACAAGCCCGAATATTCGCCGCGGCTGCGCGCCTTGTTCGCGATCCAGCAGCGCGAGCATGGCAAGGATGAGGTCGGGCGCCTCGACATGGACATCTTCACCGGCACGCAGGATGGCGAGCTAAAGGACATCAGGGTGGTTTCGGCCGAGGTCGAATATGCCGTGCCGCCGCGGCGGATCGTCACCGCGACCTTCACCAACATGGGCCGGCCGACGACGATGCATTTCTATTTCGAGCGGATGGGGGCCAAATGGTTCCTCGACGACATTGCCACCCCGGGCAACGGCAAGCCCGACGACATGCCCGCCTGGACCTTGTCGCTGATCCTCAAATACGGCTGGTAGCGGGCCGGAACTGTGCCCGGTTAGGGACTTGTTAGGGCCGCCGGGGTGACACTCTCGCCGCGCACGCAACCTTAGGGAAGGCGCGAATGCCCGAACCGGCGCTTGTCACTACCTATGTCGTGGATCCGGTGCTGCCGTGGCCCGAGGTCTCGCCCGAGCTTGCGCGCGGGCCGTTCGAGGCCGCAGTGATGGTCGCTTCGGGTGGGCGCCACGATTGCGCCATCCGCAAGATCGCCGCGGGCGGAGCGATGCTCGAAACCGCTGCCGCGACCGCGCTGGGCGAGCGGATCGCGGTCGAGCTTCCCAACGGCCTGCGCCGCACCGCCCGCGTCGACTGGGTCGGGCGCGGCGAGATCGGGATCGCCTTTGACGAGCCGGTCGACATCGTCGCGCTGATCAACCGCAACCTCGTCAGCCAGCCCGCGGAGCGCCGCGCGATGCCGCGGGTCGAGCTGCGCGCGACGGTCCACGTCAAATGGGCCGAGCATCTGGAAGGCGGCTTCGTCCGCAACATTTCCTCGACGGGAATCCAGGTTGAGGGCGCTGCGCTGCCGCCGCAGGGCACGCTGGCCAGCTTGTTTGTCGAGGGCATCAACCTGCCGCCCGCCGAAGCGGTGTGGCGGCGGACCGGGCTCGCCGGCTTCGAATTCCTCGAGGAAGTCAGCTGGGCAAGCCTGATCGCCTGGGTCCGCGAGGCGAGCCGCAAAGCTTAAGCCGACTGTCGCTCAGGCGACGGAACTTCGCACTCCCCCGAGGCTTTTGAGAGCCGAGGAAAAGAGGAGTGTTTCCAATGGCTGAACCCGAAAAGCTGGACGCGATCTCGTTGCTGAGAAAGGACCATCGCACGGTCGAGGACTTGTTCGTTGAGTTCGAGAAAGCGAGCGGTGACGGGCGCAAGGAAAAGATCGCGCACAAGATCTGCCTCGAACTCTCGGTCCACGCCACGATCGAGGAGGAAATTTTCTACCCCGCCTGCGACGGCAAGGTCGAGGAGGAGCTTCTGACCGAGGCTTATGTCGAACATGACGGAGCGAAGGTGCTGATCGCCGAAATCCTCGGTGGCGGGCCGGACGACGAGTATTACGACGCCAAAGTGAAGGTGCTGAGCGAGGAAATCGAGCATCACGTCAAGGAAGAGGAAAAGCGGATGGAGGGCCTGTTCGCCCAGGCGCGCAAGGCCGGCCTCGACATGGACGCGCTGGGCGAGCAGCTGGCGGCGCGCAAGGCCGAGCTGACTGCCGAGTTCGAAGCCAATGGCATCCCCAAACCCAAGCTGACGACGATGGAGCAGACGACGGTTTGAGCGCCACTCGATGGCTTTCACCCAACTCGACCCGCCGATCCCGGTCCACGTTTCCGAACGCGGGCCGGGAATGGCGTTCGCGGTGATCGATTACGGTCCCGAGTTCGACTTGCTGTGGGTGACTGGAATGGACGACGGCGGCGAGATCTGGTGCGTCCCCAACGCGCAGGTGCGGCTCCAGGCAAACTGGTCGCTGGGGCGGCGCAAGGGGGCGACCAAGGTGACCCCGTTCGCGGCGGCGGGGGGGGGGGTGAGACGTTTGCTGGCGCGCTAATCCATGCGCGAATCCAATCCTGAGCTCGTGGCCATCACTCATTGAACAACTCGGCATGCGTGCCGGTTCGTTCGAACACGATGCCGCCGCCTTTTCCCGCAATTATTCAGCCGACACGAACGAATCCAGCACCCGCTTCTGCCCCGCTTTCTCGAAATCGATTTCGAGTTTGTTGCCTTCGATCGCGGTGATGGTGCCGTAGCCGAATTTGCCGTGGAAGACGCGCTGGCCGAGGGTGAGGTCGGTGCGGCCGGGGTTGCCGAGGCTGACGGCAGAGGCCTTGGCTTCGATGATGCGCTGCGGGTTGGGATCGTAGCCGGTGCGGACCGCGCGCTGCCAGCCCGGACCGCGGGTGCTGGCTCGGCCGGATTGCGCCGCCGCCAAATGCGCGAAGGGGTCGGCGCGCTCGCTCCACTGCGCGCGCCACAGGCTTTCGCCGCCGGTCATGGTGGTTTCCTGCTCGATATGTTCTTTCGGCAATTCGCCGACGAAGCGCGACGGGATCGAGCTCGTCCACTGGCCGTAGATGCGGCGGTTGGCGGCGTGGATGACGGTCGCCCTTTTGCGCGCCCGCGTGATCGCGACATAGGCGAGGCGGCGCTCCTCTTCCAATGACGCGAGCCCGCCTTCGTCCATCGCGCGCTGCGAGGGGAAGACGCCTTCCTCCCAGCCGGGCAGATAGACAATGTCGAATTCCAGGCCCTTGGCGGCGTGGATGGTCATGATTGTGACACGGTCGCCGGTCTGCGCCTGGTCGTTGTCCATGACCAGGCTGACGTGTTCGAGGAACGCGCCAAGGGTTTCGTACTCCTCCATAGCGCGGGTCAGCTCGGCGAGGTTTTCGAGGCGGCCCGCGGCCTCGGCCGAGCGGTCGGCCTGGAGCGTCGCGGTGTAGCCGGATTCGTCGAGGACGATGCGCGCGAGCTCGGGGTGGGGGAGGCCCCCTCCGTCGGCTCCGCCGCCACCTCTCCCCGAGGGGGAGGGGAGGGTCAGCTTCTGCCGCCACCGCGCGATGTCGGCGACGAAATTGCCGAGGGAGCGGCGGGCCTGGGGGGTTAGTTCGTCGCTGCCGAGAAGCTGGGCTGCGGCCATCAGGAGCGGTTGCTGGGTGGCGCGGGCGGAGCGGTGGATGGTGGCGATCGCTTTGTCGCCGAGGCCGCGCTTGGGGGTGTTGACGATGCGCTCGAACGCGAGGTCGTCGGCGGGCTGGGCGATGAGCCGGAGGTAGGCGATGGCATCGCGGATCTCGGCGCGCTCGTAGAAGCGGTAGCCGCCGATGATCTGGTAATTGAGCCCGATGGCGATGAACCGCTCTTCGAACTCGCGGGTCTGGAACTGGGCGCGGACGAGGATGGCGATGTCGTCGAGCGATTCGCCCGAACCCTCGTGGCGCTCGGCCTCTTCGCCGACTCGGCGCGCTTCTTCGGGTCCGTCCCAAACGCCGATGACTTTGACCTTTTCGCCGTCGCCGCGATCGGTCCACAAAGTCTTGCCGAGGCGCCCGGCGTTGTGCGCGATGAGGCCGTCGGCGGCGGCGAGGATGTGGCTGGTCGAACGGTAATTTTGCTCGAGCCGGATGATTGCCGCGCCGGGAAAGTCGCGGTCGAAGCGCAGGATGTTGGTCACCTCCGCCCCGCGCCACGAATAGATCGACTGATCGTCGTCGCCGACGCAGCAGAGGTTGTTGCGCGGGGCGGCGAGCAA
Source organism: Sphingomonas sp. (assembly GCA_031387795.1). Classification (GTDB taxonomy): domain Bacteria; phylum Pseudomonadota; class Alphaproteobacteria; order Sphingomonadales; family Sphingomonadaceae; genus Sphingomicrobium. The sequence goes on along the minus strand of JANNDN010000179.1, from coordinate 2,152 downwards.
TTTCAGCCACTCATACTGGCTGGCGTTGGTGTCCTGATATTCGTCGACGAGGATGTAGCGGAAGCGGTCGCGGTAGGACTGGAGCACGTCGGGGTGGGCGCGGAAAATCCGCAGCATGTGGAGCAGCAGATCGCCGAAGTCGCAGGCGTTGAGCGTCTTCAGGCGATCCTGGTAAGCGGCGTAGAATTCGGCGCCGCGGCCGGCGGCGTAGATTTCGCTCTCGCCCGGATCAACCTGTTCCGGGGTCTGCCCACGGTTCTTCCAGCGGTCGATGAGCCCGGCGAGCTGGCGCGCGGGCCAGCGTTTTTCGTCGAGATTGGCGGCGGCGATGAGCTGCTTGAGCACGCGCAGCTGATCGTCGACATCGAGGATGGTGAAATTGCTGTGCAGCCCGACCAGTTCGGGGTGGGAGCGGAGCATCTTGGCGGCGACCGAGTGGAAGGTGCCGAGCCACGGCATCCCCTCGAGCGCGCCGCCCGACAATTTGCCGACCCGCTCGCGCATCTCGCGCGCGGCCTTGTTGGTGAAGGTGACCGAGAGGATCTGGCTCGGCCAAGCGCGTTTGGAGGCGATCAGATAAGCGAGGCGTGCGGTCAGCGCGGCGGTCTTGCCGGTGCCGGCTCCGGCGAGGACGAGGATCGGGCCCTCGGTGGTAAGCACCGCCTCGCGCTGCGGCGGGTTGAGGCCGTCGAGGAAGGGAAATTCGGACGGAACGGGAGCGGATTCGGGCGGGGCTTCGGACACCAGGAACAGCTAGGGAACGGCGGCCCGCGGGGCAAGGTCGGCCGGGGTCACGGATGACCCCGGCCGGTTCAGGTCAGGCGCTGGCTTCGAGCGAATGCTTGATGCTGCTCATCCGGTCGTGGCCCTCGCGGACCGACTGGAAAGCGCGCTCGATCACGGCGCGGCTGTCGGCGCCGAGGTCGTCGCTCTTGAGCGCCGCCTCGAACTTTTCCTTGAGGTAATCCTCGCCGCGCTCGACCTCGTTGATGATCGCTTTGTCGTCGTTGCCGGTAATCGCGGCCTTGAGGTTGAGCCAGGTCTGGTGGAGACCGCCGAGCGCCGAACCGTCGGCGTCGGGTTCGCCGCCTAAACGGCGGACTTCCGCCTGCAAGTCAGCGGAGGCCTGCTCGCGCTGCTGCGCGAACTGGGTGAAGAGCTGGCGGAATTCCTGCGACTCGATTTTCTCGGCCGATTCGCGATAGCCGTTGACGCTGTCGTTGAGCGTCGAGGTCAGGGTCTTGAGGATATTGAGGTCGTCGGTCTTTCCGATCATCGCGTGGTACTCCTTACAACGGGGTGGTTAGGTGGGGCCTAAACGCCCGGCCGCCGATGAAGGATGCGACGGGCCGTCGCGGGGACGGCTCGGCCAGACCCATAGTTATGCGCCATATCCCCGTTATCCACAGGCCAGTCGGGCAAGTTTTCGCTTTTGCGACTCGGGCGAACGAGTCATGTTCCAGGGGTGATCGGGGCGGATGTCCCAGTCTCCGAAAGCGGGGCAACCCGGCGAGGAGGAAGGGAAAGAAGAACCGATCTCCGCCGGCCGGCAATTCGGGCGCCTTCGGGCAATCGACGAGCCAGCCGGGAAGAGGGCGCCGGAAGAGGTATCTGTCTCGCGCGCGATGCGGCACCAAAGCATTCCCTCGGGGATGCGGCGGGCAAAGCAGGACGCTAGAGCGGGTGCCCCAAGAAGGGCCGTGGACGGAATGGTGAGCCCGTCACAGGACGCAAGTCCGGTGGATTGGGATCGCCGCTTCGGAAGCGACGCCTGAGCTGGTGCGCCAGGATCGAGGAGCGGTTGGCCTTCGGGCAGACGAGCTGACGAACACCGGCAGATCCTTCGCTCGGCGCAGGGGGGGCTGGCAGCAATGCCGGCCCCTTACCTTTTGGGGGTAGGCAGCGGCGCGCGAACCCAGCCATCGGTCCGTATTCGCTAAATCCTGTCATCCCTCTATGCTCGCGCTTTAGCGGAGGCGTGTCATGCGTTGGACGATCGGGCTGTTCCTATTTCTGCTTACCTTCGCGGGCGCGGCCCAAGCCCAAGCCCAATCTCAGGCGCCGCAGCGCGCGGGGACGTTGATTTCGGCCGAGCCGATGGCGAGCCAGGTGGCGGGGTCGAAGGCGTGGCGGATCCGCTATTGGACCCAGG
>JANNDN010000139.1:0-2660 GCA_031387795.1 Sphingomonas sp. | reverse complement strand
GAGCATCGCGGCGATCGCGGCGGCGCGGAATTGCGGGAGCCAATGCTCCTCGGGCGCGGCCACGAACTCGTTGCCATCTTCGGCGGCCAGCTGCGCCCCGACCGGAAGCAGAGAGTCGCCGGGCTAGAGGCCTTCGGGGATCGCCCCGATGTCCTCGCCCAGCGCCTCGCGGTAACGCAGGTGCACCGAGCGGGCGAGCGTATCGACCTGCGCGCCGGCGTCGTTGACATAATATTCCTTGGTCACGCGGAAGCCCGCGGCCTCGAGCACCCGCGCCAGGCTGTCGCCGACCACCGCGCCCCGGCAATGCCCCATGTGCAGCGGTCCGGTTGGGTTGGCCGAGACATATTCGACGTTGACCCGCTCGTTTCCGCCGATGGTCGAGGTGCCGTAAGAATCGCCCTTGGCGAGAATGGTCCGGAGTTCGTCGCGCCAGGCGGTCTCGTGGAGCCGGATATTGATGAAGCCCGGACCCGCGACCTCGACCGCGCTGACGGTGGGCAGCGCCTCGAGCCGCGGCTTGATCGCTTCGGCGAGCGCGCGCGGATTGGTCCCCGCGGGCTTGGCCAGCACCATCGCCGCGTTGGTCGCCAAATCGCCATGCGCCGCATCGCGCGGCGGCTCGACCGTTACGTTCTTGCGATCGAGGCCATCGGGCAGCGCGCCGTCAGCGACAAGTTCGTCGAGCACCCCGTCGAGAAGCGCGGCATATTGGGCGTAAAGCGACATGATGAGCGCCTCTAGCGCAGCCGATGCGACGCGTCATCTTGCCTGACGAAGCCGAGCAGTAACGCGCAGCGAAGTCCGCTTTCGAACCACTGCGGACGTTCGATAGGCAGGATCGGAGCCAACAGCCGGCTAGGACGCTAATCAGAAAAATGCTGGAGTTTCGCCTGGAAGAGCAGCGGCTCTATCGCCGCCAATGCTCCCGCGTTCCGATGCCAGAGAATGTAGGTGTAATCCCACTCCTCCGTTATCACACAGTCTAAATCTGGGATGACGAATTGAGAAAACTGCTCCGCGTCCTTTTGCATGGACACCTGATGATCGCTCAGTAGTGGCTCAAGATGCTCAGGAAACTCCACGGTTTCAGATGCATGATTGACTACGCCCAGGCGGAATGCCTTGAAAGCAGCCAGCAGCATTCGGTTGAACCTCAACCATTCATCTTCACTGACCTCATCTAAAAGATGAAGTCGTTCTTTTCCGAGCCACCCCGACCACAGTGAGATATACTCTTTGCTGAAATCTGGTCGCACCTCGCCGTGCTCGAAGAACACATCATAAATGGCTTTGGCGGACATCGGCTCTTCGTCGATCATGGCCGACCGCTATCTGCAAAGGGGCGACATCTCAATGTCCGCTTTTCACCCAAAGCAGACGTAAGCGGAATCAGAATCGATCCGCCGGGAGATTGACCGCCCCCACCAACTCCTCGTGCCGCCGCAGCGCGAAGCGGTCGGTCATTCCGGCGATGAAGTCGCCGACGGTGCGCAAACGGTCGGTTTCGTCGGGGCCGCCTTGCCATTCGGGCGGAAGCAGTGCGGGATCGGCGCGGTAGACGGCGGCGAGATTGGTAATGACCCGCTCCGCCTCGCGCCGCACCGGGTCGAGCTCCTCGGCGCCATACAGGCGGGCGTAGAGCAAGCGCTTCAAGCCGCTTTCTTGCTCCGCCATGCCTTCCGAAAATCCTGCCAGCTGACGGCCGACGGAGCGGGCGTCGTCGATCGTCTCAACCGCAGCTTCGTCAACCCGGCGCCGGGTCTCGGCGATGACATCGCGGACCATCGAGCCGATCAGGTCGCGGACCAAAGCGCGCTGCATCTTCACCGGCTCGAGCCCCGGATGCCGCTTCGCTATCGCGTCCCAATGGCGCCGCACGAGCGGGTCCTCGATCAGTTCGTCCTGCACCAAAATGCCCGAGCGCAGGCCGTCGTCGATATCGTGATTGTCATAAGCGATATCGTCGGCGATGGCGGCGACTTGCGCCTCGAGCCCGGGCCAGCTGCCGAGCGCCAGATCCCACTCCGCATTGGCCTGATCGAGCGCCCAGGCGGGGTCGGTGACCGGGCCGTTGTGCTTCGCCAGCCCCTCGAGCGCTTCCCAGCTGAGGTTGAGCCCGTCGAACCCCGGATAGGGCGTCTCCAGCGCGGTGACGATGCGCACGGTATGGCCGTTGTGATCGAAGCCGCCGACGTCCGCCAACGCCGCGTCGAGCGCCGCCTCGCCGCCATGCCCGAACGGCGGGTGGCCGAGGTCATGGGCAAGGCACAGCATCTCGGTCAGATCCTCGTTGAGGCCGAGCGCGCGGGCAATGGTGCGGCCGATTTGAGCGACCTCGAGGCTATGGGTCAGCCGGACCCGAAAATGGTCGCCATCGGGGGCGACGAACACCTGCGTCTTGTGGCGTAGGCGGCGGAAGGCGACCGAATGGATGATCCGGTCGCGGTCGCGCTGGAAGATGTCACGGGGGCCGCGCGGGCCGTCATCGCGCTCGTCATGGCGCCGCCCGCGCGAACGCGCCGGATCGGCTGCAACACTGGCGAGGGACTTCATTCGGTGCCGAGTGGCACAATCCTGTCGGTCTGGGAATTGGTCCAGCTGAACGCGTCGATGCCGACGCTCTCCAGATCGCCGGCGAAAATCTCGGCGTCGGAGGA
>JANNDN010000009.1:0-1842 GCA_031387795.1 Sphingomonas sp. | reverse complement strand
CGCCGGGCGATCGCGGCCAGCGCGTCGACCTTGGTCGCGGCGGTGACCGCGACGACTCCGTAATCGTCCGGCGCGCCCTCGATCAGGTCGAGCGTCGAGGCGCCGACCGATCCGGTCGCGCCAAGGATAGCGATGCGCTTCATGTCAGTCCGGCCATTTGCATGATCGCGGTGAACAAGGCGACCGGCACCAGACCGTCAAGCCGGTCGAGCACGCCGCCGTGCCCGGGCAGGAAGGAGCCCGAATCCTTGACTCCCGCGCGGCGCTTCATCGCGCTTTCAAACAGGTCGCCGAGCTGCGCCCACAAGGCGAACAAGGGCGCGGCGAGGTACAAGGCGCCGCCGAGCCCGTTGAGAAACACCCACAGCCCGCCGAGCAGGGTCGCTGCGGCGATCCCGCCAACCAGTCCCTCGACGGTCTTCTTCGGGCTGATCGTCGGCGCGAGCGGGGTTCGCCCGACTGCCCGGCCGACGAAATAGCCGCCGATGTCGGTCGCCCAGGTAACGATGAAGACCCACACCAAGACTTCCAGCCCGCGCACGGGCTCGCGGACGTAGAGCAGCGCCAGGGCCGGCAGCAGCGCGTAGAAAAAGCCGCCGACGTACCAGGCCGCCCCCCACCCTCTCACCAACCGGGTCCATTCGTAAAACATGACCGTGGCGACCGCGGCCACCAACACGGCGAAGACGGTGCCGCCCAGGACCGCCGCAACCAGCGTCAGCGCGATTAGCAGCAGGCTGGTCGCGGTGCGAACGCCGAGGTCGCTCATCGGCCGCCGAACCGGCGATCGCGGGCCGCATATTGCGCGAGCGCGGCGGCGAACTGCTCCTCGCCGAAGTCGGGCCACAATGTGTCGACGAACAATAGCTCCGAATAAGCGGCCTGCCACAGCAGGAAATTGCTCAGGCGGACTTCGCCCGAGGTGCGGATGACGAGGTCCGGGTCGGGGATGGCGTTGGTGTCGAGCTCGGCCGAAATTGCGGCTTCGTCGATCTGATCGGGCGCAATGTCGCCGTCGAGCGCGCGTTGGGCGAGCCGCCTCGCGGCCGCCGCAATCTCGGCGCGCGAGCCATAGTTGAGCGCGATGACTGCGGTCAGCCGCTGATTGTCTCGGGTCTGCACGACCGCGGCGCGGATCCTCGCCGCGAGGTCGCGGCCGAACACCTCGATGTCGCCGATCATTGCGATCCGCACGCCTTCGCGGTGGAGCTCGGCCAGCTCGTGATCGAGGTAGTAACGCATGAGGCCGGTCAAGTCGGTGATTTCCGCGTCGCTGCGGCGCCAGTTCTCCGAAGAAAAGGCATAGACCGTCAGATATTCGACCCCGTGGCTGGCGGCGGCGCGAAGGGTCCGGCGGAGCGCCTCGGCACCGGCACGATGGCCGGCCACCCGCGGCAGGCGGCGCTGTTTCGCCCAGCGTCCGTTGCCGTCCATGATGATCGCGACATGTCGCGGAACCGGCGCGATCCCCGTGCTGGTTTCCTCTGAGGACTGCGGCGCCTCGGCGCGCGTCACTTGTTGAGGATTTCCTTTTCCTTGGCGTTCGCGGTGTCGTCGATGTCCTTGATCGTCTCGTCGGTGAGCTTCTGGACCTCGGCCTCGAGCCGCTTGCGCTCGTCCTCGCTGATGTCGTGCTTTTTCTCGTCGGTCTTGAGATGATCCATCCCGTCGCGGCGGACGTTGCGGACCGCGATGCGCACCTTTTCGGCATATTGGCCGACCAGCTTGGCCAGCTCCTTGCGGCGCTCCTCGGTCAAGTCGGGGATCGGCAGCCGGATGGTCTGCCCGTCGGTGATCGGATTGAGCCCGAGGCCCGCCGAGCGGATGGCCTTTTCGACCGGC
>JANNDN010000076.1:0-29996 GCA_031387795.1 Sphingomonas sp. | reverse complement strand
TTGCTGCGCGATACCTATGCGCGCCTGTCGCCGTGGCAGAAAGCGCAGGTCGCCCGCCATCCCGACCGGCCGCACTTCAAGGACTATATCGCGGGGCTGGCCGACGACTTCGTGCCGCTGGCCGGCGACCGCGGTTTTGCCGACGACCAGGCGATCCTCGGCGGGCTCGGGCGAATCGACGGGCGCAAAGTGATGATCATCGGCCATGAAAAAGGCGACGATACCGCCAGCCGCCTGCGCCACAATTTCGGCATGGCCAAGCCCGAGGGCTATCGGAAAGCCATCCGCCTGATGCAGCTCGCCGACCGCTTCGGCATTCCGGTGGTGACCCTGGTCGACACGCCAGGCGCCTTTCCCGGGGTCGAGGCGGAGGAGCGCGGGCAGGCCGAGGCGATCGCCCGCTCGACCGAGCAATGCCTCGCGCTCGGCGTGCCGCTGATCGCCGCCGTGGTCGGCGAGGGCGGGTCGGGCGGAGCGGTTGCGATTGCCAGCGCCAACCGCGTGCTGATGTTCGAAAATGCGGTCTATTCGGTAATCTCGCCCGAGGGTTGCGCGTCGATCCTGTGGCGGACATCCGACAAAGCCGCCGAGGCGGCCGAGGCGATGAAGATCACCGCCGCCGACCTCCAGGCACTGGGCGTCATCGACCGCATCGTTGACGAGCCGGTCGGCGGCGCGCACCGCGATCCCGACGCCGCGATCGGAGCGTTGAAGGGCGCACTGATCGAGGAACTCGACTCCGCCGCCAAGCTCAGCGCCACCAGGTTGCGCCGTCAGCGCCGCGACAAATTCCTCGCCATCGGCTGAGCACCCTTCGGCGCCGGAACCCGCTTCAGTCATTTCCCGTTCAAGCGCCTGCGGCTTCAAGGCCGGATCAGGCGTGGAGATGACATGCAGCGAGAGGCAGACCGGCGATGATCATGCGTGAAAAGGCCTTGTTGGCGGGGGCGGCCGTGCTGTTGTGCGCGACCGCCGCCGGGGCGCAGATGTGGCAAGCGCCGTCGCCTTATTACGGCGCTCCGCAGAATCGCCAGCGGGTGCTCAACCCGCGCGACGTCGCCGAGGCCGCGCGCGATCACGCTGCGGTCGTCAACACGATGGGCGGGCTGGAGGTCGGTCCCCGCGCCGCCTACGTGCGATCGGTGGGCCAAAGGGTCGGCGCGTTTTCGGGCGTCGCCAACCCCGATCAGTCGCTCCAGTTCATCACCCTCAACAGTCCGGTCGAAAACGCGCTCTCGGTTCCGGGCGGCTATGTCTATATCACCCGCCAGCTGATGAGCCTCATGGACGACGAGTCCGAGCTCGCCTTCGCGCTCGGGCACGAGGTCGCGCATATCGCAGGCAACCACGCCCACATCCGCCAACAATATGCGCAGCGCAATCCGCTCGGTATTTTCGGCCAGATCCTGAGCTCGATGGGTCCGTCGGTGTTCGGCAATCTCATCGCCAACCGCGCCAAGCTCGATACGTTGCAGTTCTCGCGCGATCAGGAATATGCCGCCGACCGGCTCGGCCGCGGCTATCTCATTTCCGCCGGCTACGACCCCGCGGGTGCGGCCGGCGTGCTCGCGGCGTTGAGCCGCAACAGCGCGCTCCAGTCGCGGCTCCAGGGCCGCACCAACCGCCAGACCCCCGAATGGGCGAGCACCCATCCCTTGAGCTCGAACCGGATGCAGCGCGAGCTGGCCGAGGCGCGAGCGTCGGGGCGGATGGGCACGGGGGTTCGCAACCGCGAGCAGTTCCTGCGCCAGATCGACGGCCTCTACGTCGACGATGATCCCGCGCAGGGCATCATCGAAGGGACCAGTTTCACTCACCCGGACCTGCGCATCCAGTTCCGCGCGCCGCAGGGCTTCATGATGTCCAACGGCACCCGCGCGGTGACGATTTCAGGCTCGGCCGGGCGGGCGCAGTTCGGCGGCGGCCAATATGGCGGTCCGCTCGAGGATTATATCCAGCGCGTATTCCAGGACCTGACCCGCGGCCAGATGCAGCTGATGATCCCGCTGCCCCAGCGGACGATCGTCAATGGTGTGCCCGCGGCCTACACGACGGCGCGGGTGCGGACGGGCCGGGGAGCGCTCGACGCCAGCGTCATCGCCTATCAATGGGCGCCCGGGCAGGTCTATCATTTCGTGGCTCTGACCCAGGCCGGGACCGGGCTCGGCCCGTTTGCGCCGATGGTCAATTCGCTGCGCAAGATCGGCGCTCAGGAAGCCGCCGCGATCCAGCCGCGGGTGATCCGGGTGGTGACGGTCGCGCCGGGCGACACAGTCCAGAGCCTGGCTGGGCGGATGGCCTATCGCGATTTCAGGCTCGAGCGCTTTCTCGCGCTCAACGGGCTTCAGGCGAACAGCCCGCTCCAGCCCGGCCGCAAGGTCAAGCTGGTGGTGATGGGTACGCGCCGGGCCTGATCGTCAGGCGCCGGGCGCGGGTCAGCTTGCGGCCGCGAAATCGGTCCCGAGGTCGGCCCACATGCCTCCAACCCCGCCGCCAAGACCGCCGAGTCCGGCCATCATGGCAATGACGATAAGCGCTGCAATCAGCCCATATTCAATCGCTGTCGCGCCGCGCTCGCTGGTCGCAAGTGTGCGCATGACATAGCGGATAGCGTCCAAACTATCCTCCTCTGGTCTTGGTCCACGAGGCCAGCGTACGGGCGAAGGTCTTAACGATTCGTCCCACGGGAAGGTTAACGCGCCGGCCTCCAAGCCGCGAAATGGAGGATCTCGAAGGTTTCGGTCGAGCGGCCGTCTTGCCCCGCTGCGGCGAACTCGGCGGCGGCGGCGGCCCGCGCCTCCTTGCCGATGCCGGCGCGGGGCCGTTCGGTCAGCGCATTCGTCGCGGCCATCCGCCTCAAATCGTCGATCAGTCGGTCGAGGCTCGAATAGCTTACGTCGACCCGGTCGATGTCGACGACCGGGCGCTCGAGGCCCGCGTTGGCGAGTAGCGGGGCCAGCGCCGAGGCCTCGATCCGCGGGTGAACGTGCGCCGCGGCCACGCCCGCAACCCGGTCCGCCGACGCCAATGCCCGGCGCAGCAGCGGCAGCGTGTGCCCGCCCGACACCGCCCCGATCAGCAGACCGCCCGGTTCTAGTGCCGAAGCGAGGCCGCGAATGGCGCGCGGAAGGTCGTTGACCGTATCGAGCGTGCCGATCGCGCAGATCAGGCTGAATTGCTCCGCGGGCACTTCCCACTCGTCCTCCACCACGACCTCGCCCCCCGCAGTCTCGGCGAAGATTGTCCCCGGATCCGCGATTGCGACCGCGTCGGCATGCGCCGCCAGGCGCTCCGGCCAAGCCGGGTCGGGACAGCCGAGGAGCAGCGCGCAGGCATAGCGATGACCGATCATCGCGATCCGCTCGAGGCAGTCCTCGTACGCGCGCTCGAGCAAAAACGTCGCCGCGCCCATCCGCGCCGCGCGGTCGCGCCTTGCCGCGCGCAGCTTCATGTCGAACAAAGCGCCCACAACGCGGCTTGTGCGGCCCGGCGCCGTCGGCGACAAGATGGCCATGGCTTTGGCATTGGCCCGATCGCTGGCGACTGGAGCGCTCGACTTCGTCCTCCCACCGCGCTGCGCGGGGTGCGGGACGATCATCGACAAGGTCCACGGCTTTTGCGCCGAGTGCTGGACCAGCATCGACTTTCTGGGTGATTCGGGGTGTTCGACGTGCGGGCTTCCGCTGGCCCCGACCGCGGCCGAGCAATGCGCCGCCTGCCTCGCCGTTCCCGGCCCGATCGCGCGCACCCGCGCCGCGGTTGCCTATGGCGAGATTTCGCGGGGGCTCGCGATCCGCCTCAAATACGGCCGCAAAGTCGCGCTGGCGCGGACCATGGCGCGGTTCATGGTGCCACTGATGAGCGGAGGCGACGACGCGGACAAACGGCTGTTCGTGCCGGTGCCGCTGCATCGCTGGCGGCTGTGGGGGCGCGGCTTCAACCAGTCCGCGCTGGTGGCGAAGGATCTGTCGCGGCGCTCGGGCATCGCCAGCGATCCGTTCGCGCTGGTCCGCCGCCGCTCGACCCCGCCGCTCAAGGGAATGAGCGCCTCGCAGCGGCACCGTCTCGTCGCTGGCGCCTTTGCAGTGCCCGATGCGGCGCGGGTCAAGGGCAGGACGATCGTGCTCGTCGACGACGTGTTGACCAGCGGCAGCACCGCCAACGCCTGCGCGCGGACGCTGCTGCGCGCCGGGGCCGAGCGGATCGAACTCCTCGCCTGGGCGCGCGTTATCCGTGTTGGCGACATGCCTTGAGGAGCGATGCGGGTTTGGCGACGGTCGAAATCTATACCAAGGCGTTTTGCTCGTTCTGCTGGCGCGCGAAGGGCCTGCTCGAATCCAAAGGGATCGAGTTCACCGAAATCCCGGTCGACCGCGGCGGCGCCGATCGCGAATTGATGATCGAGCGCGCCAGCGGCCGCTCGACCGTCCCGCAAATCTTCATCCGCGGCGAACATGTCGGGGGGTGCAGCGAGCTGTTCCGGCTTGAACAGAACGGGCTGCTCGACGAGATGATCGGCGCGTGAGCGCGCGCATCGCCTTGTTCCAGTCGACGACGGGCATCGACGTCGCAGCCAATCAGGCCGCGCTTCTCGAAGCGATCGCTGAAGCGGCCGACGGCGGAGCCGAGATGCTGTTCACCCCCGAAATGTCGGGACTGCTCGACCGCGATTCTTCGCGCGCTCGGGCGAGCCTGCGGACGGAGGACGACGACGAGCTGCTCGCCGCTTGCCGGGCCGGCGCTCGCGACCGCGGGATCTGGCTCCATGTCGGCTCGCTCGCGGTCGTCACCGCAAACGGGAAGCTCGCCAACCGCGGGTTCGTGATCGACTCCGACGGCGAAATCCGCGCGCGCTATGACAAATTGCACTTGTTCGACGTCGATTTGCCGACGGGCGAAAGCTGGCGCGAGTCGGCGACTTATGAGGCCGGTACCGGACCGGTCATCGTCGAGGGCACGCCGGTCGGTCGGCTCGGCCTCACGATCTGCTATGATTTGCGCTTCCCGGCATTGTTCGAACGCCTCGCCGAGGCCGGCGCGGAGGTCATCGCGGTCCCCGCCGCCTTCACCGTGCCGACCGGCAAGGCGCACTGGCACGTTTTGCTTCGCGCCCGTGCGATCGAGGCGGGACTGTTTGTCGTCGCCGCGGCGCAGGTCGGCGACCACGCCGATGGCCGCGCCACTTACGGCCACTCGCTGGTGATCGATCCGTGGGGCGAGGTCGCGCTCGACATGGGGTCGCGCTCGGGTGTCGCGTTCGCGGAGATCGATCGGCAGCGGATCGCCGAGGTCCGTGCCCAGCTTCCCGCCCTCGCGCACCGCCGTCCAATCCCCGAAGTGACGCCGCAATGATCGTGTTCGACCTCGACTGCGGCGCTTGCGGCGGGCGGGTCGAGAGCTGGTTCGCGTCGGGCGAGGAACATGACCGGCTCGCGGGCCTCGGCCTGCTCGCTTGCGCTGCGTGTGGCTCGGCGAGTGTCCGCAAGGCGCCGATGGCTGCCGCGGTGCCGCGCAAGGTCGGGCCCGGAGCCCTCGAACAGGCCGCGTCGCTGCAGGCGGAAATCATCAAGGATTCGCGCTGGGTCGGCGATCAGTTCGCGGCCACCGCCCGGGCGATCCATTCGGGCGAGCAGGCGGCGGAGCGGGTTCACGGACAGGCGACGCTGGGCGAGGCGCGCGATCTGATCGAGGAGGGTGTGCCGGTGCTTCCGCTGCCCCTGCCGATGGTCCCGCCCAATCAGGTCAATTGATCGCGCGCCTGATGCGCCTTATTCGCGCTTCGTGGCTGGCCCCGTAGCTCAGCAGGATAGAGCGCCGGATTCCTAATCCGTAGGTCACAGGTTCGAATCCTGTCGGGGTCACCATCCGTCTCGGGAAAGGCTTGCAATGTCGTCAGTCCGGTCAGCGCCGGTCGCAATCATCGGCGGTGGCTTCTCGGGCACCATGTTGGCTGCGCAACTCGCCCGGCGAGGGGTCGCGAGCATCCTGATCGAGGGGAATGGCCGGGCCGGGCAGGGGACCGCTTATTCGACCGCCGAGCCGGCGCATCTGCTCAACATTCCCGCCGAGCGGATGAGCGCGTGGCCCGACGAGCCCGACGATTTTGTAAAATTGTTCGAAGCGCGGGGCGGTCGCCGCGACGATTTCGCCGAGCGCCGGCTCTATGGCGAATATCTCGGCGCGATTCTCGATGAGGCGATGGCCAGCGGCCGTGTCCGGGTCGCCGATGCCACGGCGATCGCGGCGGAGCGAGAAGGCGGCACCTGGCAGATCGCGCTCGCCGACGGAGCGCAGGTCGAGGCGGGGTCATTGGCGCTTGCGATCGGCAATCAGGAGCCTGCAGTTTTGACGGGCTTCGAGACTGCCGGCGACCGCTTCGTGGCCAATCCGTGGGGCGTGGCCGCGGCGCGGGCGATTGCCGCGCTCGCAGACAGCGGGCAGGACGCGCTCGTCATCGGCACCGGCCTGACCATGGTCGATCTCGCACTGTCGCTCGATGCGGCCGGATATCGGGGCCGGATCGTCGCCATGTCGCGGCGCGGCCAGCTGCCCCGATCGAGTGTTTTCAGCAACGCCCCCAAGCTTGAGGTGAGCGCGGACGAGCTGCCGCTGGGCGATCTCCGCGGCCTGGCGCGCTGGCTCCGCGAGCGATCCGCCCGCCATGGCTGGCGCAACGCGGTCGACAGCCTGAGGCCGCACAGTCACCGCATCTGGGGCTCGCTGAACAGCGACCAGCGGCGCCGCTTCATGCGCCACGCCCGCGCCTGGTGGGACGTCCACCGCCACCGGCTGGCGCCGCAAGTCGGCGCAACGATCGCGCGCATGATCGGCGAAGGGCGGCTCGAGGTGATGGCCGCGCGCATCGCGGCGGTCGAGCCGGGCGAGGATGGCCTCAAGCTGCGCTATCGCCGCCGCGGAAGCGCGGAGATCCGGGAGCTCGAGGCTGGCTACGTCTTCAACAGCACCGGCCCGCTCCACGCCATGTCAACCACCCGAAATCCGTTGCTCAGAAGCCTGATCGAAGGTGGAGCGGCCGCGCCCGACGCGCTCGACATCGGCTTTGCGGTCGACGAGCGCTCGCGGGTTTGCGGAGCGGACCGCCTGTGGGCCCTCGGCGCCCTCTCCAAAGGCCGGTATTGGGAGATTATCGCGGTGCCTGATATTCGAGGCCAGGTGGCCGCGGTGGCCGACGATATCGCAGCGGAGATGGGTGAATGACGAACATGGGCGATCCCGAAGACGGCGACCTCGTCGAAGCCTCGCCAGGGATCGACGTACCGGACGACGTCGCCGAGGCGGTGCGGACGCTGATCCGCTGGGCCGGGGACGATCCTTCGCGTGAAGGGTTGCTCGACACGCCTCGTCGGGTCGCGCGGGCATGGCGGGAATATGCCCGCGGCTATCGCGAGGACCCCGCTCACCATCTGTCGCGGACGTTCGAGGAAGTTGGCGGCTATGACGAAATCGTGCTGCTCAAGGACATTCCGTTCCAGTCGCATTGCGAACACCATCTGGCGCCGATCATCGGCAAGGCGGCGATCGCCTATCTGCCGGCTGAACGGGTCGTGGGCATCTCCAAGCTCGCGCGGGTGCTCCACGGCTATGCCCGCCGGCTGCAGGTGCAGGAGCGGCTGACCGCGCAGGTCGCCGACGCCATCTGGACCCACCTCCAGCCCAAGGGGGTCGCGGTGGTGATCGAGGCGAGCCACGCCTGCATGACTGCGCGAGGGGTCGGAACGCCCGGCGTGATGATGACCACCAGTCGCATGATGGGCACCTTCCGCCAGGACGAACGCAGCCGCCGCGAGGTGCTCGCGCTGATGGGCTATTGAGCTACAGGCTATCTTGGCCAGGGGCTGGGGTGCATGGTAAGTTCCTGAGACCAGAACAAGGGGGTGCGCATGACTTCGACGATTTCCCGAGCCGCGCTGATGGTCGCGCCCTGCCTGACTTTGCTCGCCACCCCCGCTTCCGGCGCCTCGGTGCAGCCGGTGGGCAGCTGGACCGTCAATTACAGCGACACCCAGTGCACCGCCGAGCGCAAGTTTGCGCAAAGCGGTCGCGACCTTGGCTTCGCGCTCAGCCCGGCGCTCGACGGTACGAGCTACGAGTTAGTCATCTCGGAAGCGGACGCCGCGGCGCAGCTTCCCCAGCAGATTGCGGGCAAGACCAGTTTCGGCGGTGAAACGGTGAGATCGTGGGCGCTGAATTATCGCGATCCAACAACCGATCGCCGGGTCTACCGCTTCCGCGTTCCGGCCGCCGCAGTCAGGAATCCGGGATCGCCCGGGGACCTGACCTTTGCCGCCGGTCCGTTCCGCGCCAATCTGGGCGCGACCAATCTGGCTGGGGCCACCGCCGCGCTCGACACCTGTCTCAAGGATTTGCGTGCCTTCTGGAATGCCGATCCGAAGCAGGGTCTCGAACCGGCCAAACCGCGCGACAATGTCGCGGCCTTGCTGAAGCCCGCCAATCACGCCGATTCGGAAATGTGGGGTGGAGTGAAGGGTTCGGCCCGATATGTGCTGTTCATCGACCCGGTCGGCAAACTCGCCGGCTGCGAAGCGATTTCGGACGACGCCTCGCCGATCCTGGGCTTGCTGGGATGCGACATCTTCCGCCAGCGCGGCCAATTCAGCCCCGGGCTCGACCAGGCGGGCCAGCCGGTCCGCTCGGTCATCGTGACCGCCCCGGTGCGGTGGAAATTCGGGTGACGAAGGGCGTCGCGGCGGCGCCCGCGGCGCGCTTTTCCCGTTGAGCGCCGCGCCGGACACGGCCGCGCCGGCGATCGCGTCGCGTTCAAGCTGGACAGTGCTTGCCGCGCTGGTCGGCGGACTGATCCTCGGAGCGTTCGCGCAATCGCTCGATCCTGGCTTCCGCGAGCCGCTTGTGCGGACCGCCAATGCGATCGGCGGGCTATGGCTCGACGGGCTCAAGATGACCGTTGTGCCACTGATCGTCGCGTTGCTCGTGACGGGCATCAGCAGCGGCAGCGATTCGGCGCGCGCGGGGGGGATAGCTGGGCGCAGCTTCTTGTGGTTCGTCGCGGTCCTCAGTTTTTCGGCAATTGTCGGCGGACTGGTGATGCCGGCGCTGATCCAAGCCTTTCCCTTGCCCCGCGAATCGGCCGACGCGTTGCGCTCCGGGCTCGCTTCGATCGATCGCGGCGCGGCCGCGGCCTCGGTCCCCAAGCTCGAGGATTTCGTCAACGATCTCCTCCCGTCCAACCCGTTCGCGGCGGCGGCAGCGGACCAGATCCTCCCGCTGGTGCTGTTCACCAGCCTGTTCGCCTTTGCACTGACCCGCGTCGAGGCCAGTTTGCGCGGCGGGGTGGTGCGGTTCTTCAAGGCGATCGAGCACGCGCTGCTGGTGCTGATCGGCTGGATCCTGTGGCTCGCTCCCTACGGCGTGTTCGCGCTCGCTTTTGCGCTCGGCGCGGGGTCGGGCGGCGCGGTGTTCGGGGCGCTCATCCATTATATCCTATTGGTCTCGGCGGTCGGCTGGATCATGATTGGCGCGGGTGTGCTGATCGCCTGGCTCGCCGCGGGCTGGTCCCCGGCACGCTTTTTCCGCGAAATGATCCCGCCGCTCGCGGTGGCCATTTCGACCCAGTCGAGCCTCGCCTCGCTGCCCGCCATGCTCGGCTCGTCGCGACGCTTGGGTGTCGCGGAGGAAACCAGCGACGTCACCTTGCCGCTCGCCGTGGCGCTGTTCCGCGCGACCGGCCCGGCGATGAACATCGCGGTCGCCATCTATGTTGCTTACTGGCTCGAGGTCCCGTTGCCGCCAGTCGCTTTGTTCGCGGGGATCGCGGTCGCCTCGATCGCCAGTTACTGGGCGGTCAGCCTGCCCGGTTCGCTGAGCTTCATCACCTCGATCGCGCCGATCGCGCTGGCGATGGGAGTGCCGATCGAGCCCTTGGCGATCCTCATCGCGGTCGAGGTCTTGCCCGACATCACCCGCACCCTCGGCAATGTCGTCGGCGACGTCGCGGTGACCGGTGCGGTCGACCGCCGCTCGCGCCGGGCAAACGGCCTGCCAAGCGCCTGAAACTGAACGCCCGATGACCCCGCTCGTCGGTTGATAGGCGTCTGCGGGGCGTCCGTCGGACCGCCGAGTCCAGCCTCGCGCGCGTCGAACCTGCCGCGACTTTTCGCCGCCGCCGCCGCATTCTCCTGTCTGCGGCGCGGGGCGCCCCCTTGGTGATTCAACGCCTCGCGCCGCAACCGACAGGAGACGTTCGATGAAGACCCTGATTTTTCTTGCTGCCTTGTTCGTATCATCGGCGCTGCTCGCGCCCACAGTCAGCTTTGCCCATCCGCCGCTTGGGCTAACCGCCTGATCGCCTGATCAGCGTCCCGCGATGGCACGCACGCGATCGGCGTAGAGCCGCCCGACCGGCTGCTCCTCGCCATCCTTGAGCCGGGCGATCCAGCGCCCCGACGGGTTACGCGAGAAACCGGCGATGAAATCCTTGCGGACGATCGCCGAGCGGTGAAGGCGGACGAACACCTCGGGATCGAGGCCCTCCTCAAGCGCGGTCATCGAATGATGGATGAGCCAGCTTCGCCGCCCGACATGAAGCCGCATGTAATCGCGCTCCGCCGAGACGCGGTCGATGTCGGTCGCCGCGATCCGCACGAGGCCGGAAAGATCCGAGGCCCAGAACTCCTCGAGCCATTTGGACTCGCGCTCGACCTTGCGTTCGGTCGAGCGGTTGGCGAGGTGGGCGCGGGCGCGTTCGAGCGCTCGGGTGAGGCGCGCCGGCTCGACCGGCTTCATCAGATAATCGACCGCTTCGACCTCGAACGCGGCGACCGCGAACTGGTCGAAAGCGGTCACGAACACCACCGCCGGGGAGGGGTCGAGCGCAGCGAGAGAACGTGCCACCCCGATCCCGTCGAGTCCGGGCATGGCGATATCGAGCAGCAATACGTCGGGCTTGAGCGCGATGGCGAGATTGATCGCCGAATCGCCATCGCTCGCGGCGCCGACGAGTTGCGACCCTTCAACCCGCGCGAGGAGCAACTGCAGCCGTTCGGTCGCAAGCGGCTCGTCGTCGGCGACCAGGATGCGCAGGGTCTTTAGCTCAGCCATGGGTTTCCGCCGGCATGGTCAGTGCGACCTTGAACCCGCCCTCTGTCATTGGCCCGTAGCGGCACGAAGCGCGCGCGCCGAAGCGCGCGTCGAGGCGCTGGCAGACATTGGCCAGACCGACCCCGGTGCCTTCGTGGGTGGCAGCGGGGAGGTCGATCTGCCCGCCGTGCTTGAGGCGGTTGCTGACCTCGACGATCATGCGCCCGTCACCCAGCGGTCGGGCCTCGATGCGGACGACGACCGTCTTGCGACTCTTCGACACGCCATATTTGATCGCATTCTCGACGATCGGCTGGAGGAGGAGCGCCGGAAGCCGCGCGGCCCCAAGATCCTCGGGCACCTCGATCTCGACCTGCAGGCGGTCAGGGAAGCGCGCCTTCTCGATGTCGAGATAGAGGCGCTGGAGCTCGATTTCCTCTTCGAGGGTCACGTCCGCGCCGGGATCGAGCGAGAGGCTGGTGCGGAAGAAAGTCGACAATGCCAGCAACATGGTTTCGGCGCGGTCGGTGCGCCCGGTCATGACCAGCGACGATAGCGAATTGAGCGTATTGAAGAGGAAGTGCGGATTGACCTGATAGCGCAGGGCCCGGACTTGCGCGGCCTGCGCGGCGCTCTCCGCGTCCGCCAGCCGCCGCTGCACCCCCATGGCCTTCGAATGCGCCTGGAAGGCGAGATAATAAGCGCTCCATGCGAGGAAGAAGAACAGCCACACCACCGCGATGTCCGCGCCCCAGCGGATCTTCTTCATCGCCTCGACCTCGTGCATCCGCGGCATGGTGAGGATCAACGGCTCCTGCGCGCTGCGCTCGATGCGCACGGTCTGGCCCTGCTCGACCACGGTGAAGCCCTCGCGCGCCTGGAAGCGGAACTCCTCCTTGCTCTCGCGGAACATGTCATCGGCGGCGATCAGGGTCACGCCCATCAGGATCGAAGCCGCGGCGGAGGCTATTGCGGCCACCACCACCTTGCGCTTGATCGTCGCGCCCGAGGCGAAGGTCGCAATCGCGGCATAGATACCGAAGGTGAAAACGACGCCCGCGCCGATCACCGCCAGCTTGTTGACCAGGACGGTTGACGGGTCGGAGCCGAGGAAGGCGCGGGCGACCACGGTCAGACCATAGAAGATCCAGAAGCCGAGGATCGACTTGACCGCGAATTTCCAGTCGACGAACCGAGTCCTGGCCTTGGGTGGCGACATCATGAACATGCTCGCTTCTTGACCCAAAAGCGCAGGGATTAAAACCGCCGCCTGCCCGTTGGCAGATTCGCGCTCGCCACCGGTCGAATAGTCGCGGCGGCGGCGTGGCCGGAACGAGCCCAACCTTCACTCGTTCGTACAACGGAGCGGATAATCATGGAGCGAGCGGTGAACGACAATTCGAACAGCAAAGTCCCGCCCGCGGTCCAGTCGGGGGCTCCCGATCCCGAGCTCGAGCGCCGGCTGCGTAAAAATCCGGACGACGATGACGCCAAGGCCGACGTCGGCAGCGACCAGTCAATGGATGCGTCCGATCCCTCGGCCGCGGCCCAGCCCGGGACCGGCGGCGAGCCGGCGCCATCGTCGGGCTTCCCCGAATAACGCCCCCTTGGGGCCATGCCGCGGGCGTTGCTCCGAAACAACAATCCACAGTTTTCAGGCAACAGGTCAATTTCTGGCCTTGCTGCGCGGACTCGCCTCTGATTCATTCCTGAATGGGGGGTGGGAGTGCGGTTAAGTAACCTTAAACCATAGCAACCGCATGATCCTGCCAGGGTTAAAGGAGTCGGGGTCATGATCACTCGGACCAGCCAGCCGCCTAGCGGCGCGATGCTGATCGCAGAGATGAAAGAATTCGCCAGTTTCGAAAAGGCGACCCAGCGCTATATCCGGCGCTCGCTCGATGTCGCTTACGGGCGCCGCGACCCGCTCGAATGCTGGGCCCGCGACGAGTGCGAGACGGTGTCGATCCGTGCCCAGGCCCGCCTTTACAAGCAGCTTGATCACCTCCGTCTTCAGGTTCCCGACGACAGCGGCCTCGACATGATCGAACCCTTCATCGGCATGCTCATCACGCTTTCGGCCTTCGACCTCGGCCAGGACCGCTTGCCCGATTTCGCCGCCTATCGCTTTCTTTACGAGCGCCTGCTCGGAGCAGCGTCGCGGCCGTGGCTGCCCGCCGCTTTCTGCTCGGCCTCGGCGCTACCGCACCTCCATCCCGACCGCCGCCGTCTGCTGCTGCAATCGATCAGCGAGAGCGCTGCGACCGCGCCGGGCTGGTCGAGCCGCGAGCCGGTGTTCTGGCCCGAGTGGGTGGAAAAGGTCGACCTCGAGGCTGCGTAGCCGTCCTTCGAGACGGGCCTTCGACACGCTGCGCGTGCTCAGTCCCTCCTCAGGATGAGCGGCAATATTCCGAACCGCTCATGCTGAGGAGCCGCTGAGTAGCGTAGCGTCTCGAAGCGGCGTCTCGAAGCACGCTAAGCCACTGGCTTCACTGACGGAAAAATCTCCGCCAACGCCCTGAGGCTGTCCCGCGCGTTGCGATGATGGATGAACACCATCCCCGCCGCTTCATAAGCGGCGCGGTGGGTTTCGCGGTCGTCGACCAGGACATCGCCGGCGTGCATGTGCTTGTGCTTGTCGCGGGCCATGGTGGTGATGATCGGGGTGCCCGGAAAATGCTCGGCAACCCAGCGCTCTTTCTGCGGCGCCGCCCATTGGCCGAGCGGAAGCCCGGTGAGGATCGTCGGGTGCAGATGCGCGACCGCGTCGAACAATTCGCGCGCGTCGGCCATCTCCGGCAAGCGGGCGTAGAAGTCCGGAGCCCGCGCCAACCGGCCCCAGAAGGCACCCCTTGAATGCCGCTTCTCGAACTCGGCGGGGGTCATGCCGAGCAATGCTCTCGCGCCCGCATCGAAGTCGGCAAGCACGCCGTCGAGGTCGAGGAATAGCCGCGGATGAGCCATGGTCAGAAGCGCGCGGGGGTCAGCGACACCGGGATCGGGTGATCGAGCTCGGACCAGCCGCGTTCCTTGAGCACGTCATTGCTTTCGATCGCTCGGCGTCCGGGCCCCAACGACCAGGTGATGTGATAGGTCGAGCCGTCGGGACGGTCGGTGGTGCCATCGATGGTGACGACCATTGCCTCGACCCCAGTGCCATCGTCGACGCGACCGACGATTGCCGCGCGAACTTCTGGCGGAAGCTGTTCGCCGCCCACTTTGAGCGTGACGTGATCGGCGACTGCCTCCGCGTACGCCGGCGGATGGTCGCGCAGCAGCGCCTCACGCTCGCCGCGATCGAGCTTCCAGCCGGTGACGGTTTCGCGCGGGGCCATGGCGGCTCGACTCTCAAGCCGGGCGCGGGTTCCGGCGCTCGATCCGCTCGAGCAGATCGCGCGCGAACTCGCTCAACGTGTCGTCGCGAGCACCCATGATCAGGATGCGGTCGCCGTCGCGTGCTTCCTCGACCAGCGCCTCGCCCAGGGCCGTGCGATCGGGGATGTGCAAGGCCTTGCGCTCGAGCTTCCCGACCTCGGTGGCGAGCCAGTCGCTGCCCCGCGACATATCCGTGGTCCCGCCCTGATAGACCGGATCGGGGAGGAACAGCTGGTCATCGGGACCGAGACCCCGGGCAAGGCTGTGCGCCAGTTCATCGCCCATCTTGGCGAGCGGACCAAAGCCGTGCGGCTGAAACATCACGAGCAGCCGACCCGGCGCGTCGTGCATGGTCGCGAGCGTGGCGTCGATCTTGTCGGGATTGTGCGCGAAATCGTCGATCACGGTCACGCCCGCGGCTTCGCCAACCGTCTCCAGTCGCCGCTTCAGCCCCTCGAACCGCCCGATCGCGGTCACCGCTTCCTCGATCCGCACTCCCAGCCCGTGAGCGGCAGCGATTGCCGCCAGCGCGTTCGATGCATTGTGCCGTCCGGGCACCGCGAGTTCGACCGAAAATCGCTCGCCCAATGCCTCGAGCGCGAAGGCCGACCCGCCCGGCCGCGCCTCGTAAGCTTTGCCCTGAAACGCCGCTCCGGGACTGTCGAAGCCGTAGCCGATGAGCTTGTCCGCCGGCACGCTCTCGCCGAGCATTCGGGCTTCGGGATCGTCGAGATTGACCACGCCTTTGCGCGCCGCCGCGAGGAAGCCCGCGAACAGCGCCCTTAGTTCGGCCATTTCCTTATGATCGAGGCTGATGTTGGTCAGCACCGCGACTTCGGGACGGTAGAGCGCGATCGAGCCGTCGCTCTCGTCGACCTCGCTGACGAACAGTTCGGGATCGCCGACGAGGGCGCTCGCGAAGGGCGCGCTGTTGGTCACGAAATTCTTCATCACCGCGCCGTTCATCACCGTCGGCTGGCGGTGACAGGCGTGGAGGATCCAGCCGAGCATTCCGGTGACGGTCGACTTGCCCGATGTCCCGCCGACCGCGGCGCTGCGCCGGGCCGCGTTGATCAGCTCGGCGAGGAATTGCGGGCGGGTCTGGTGCACCAGGCCGAGTTCGCGGGCGCGCACGACGTCGGGCACGGTCTCCTCAACCGCGGCGGAGATGACCAGGGTCATGCCCTCGGCCAGGCCCGATCCGTCCTGCGGAAAAAGCTGGATGCCGAGGCTTCGGAGATAGTCGAACTTGCCGGGCGTCCGGCCGGCATCGAGCGAGCGGTCGGACCCCGCGACTTTGGCCCCCGACGCGCGGACGATACAGGCGAGGGGCAGCATCCCGCTGCCGCCGATGCCGCTGAAGAAGACAGGTGCTTGGCTCATCGCCGAGCGCCGTAGACAGCGCCACCCACACACACAACGGGTTTAGGAGGCCTTGCACGCCCCGCCGTCGGCCCAGCCGGTCCAGCCCGGCCCGCGGACGACACGCCCCGGCTTGGCGCCAGTGTGCTTGCCGTCTTTCACCACCCGCGTCCCGTTGACGAACACGCTTTCGACCCCGGTCGCCAGCTGGGCCGGTTTCTCGAACGTCGCATGGTCCTGGATCGTGACCGGGTCGAACACGACCACGTCGGCGTAATAGCCGGGCCTGAGCACTCCGCGGCCTTTGATCTTGAGGTTGGTCGCGGGCAGCCAGGTCAGCCGGTGGATGGCATCGGCCAGCGTCGTCGATTTCTCCTCGCGGACATATTTACCGAGCAGGCGGGCGACATTGCCATAAGCGCGCGGGTGGGTGGAGGATTTGAGGAACACGCCTTCCGGAACCGCGGCCTCGGCGTCGCTGCCGAAACTCATCCACGGCAGCGCGGTCGCCTTGCGGACATTGTCCTCGTTCATCAGGAAATAAGCGGTGCCGACCCGCGACCCGTCCTCGATGACGAGGTCGATCGCGGTGTCCTCGACGCTGGTGCCGCGCATCTTGGCGACCTCGGCAAGGGTCTTGCCGGTCAGCGGTTTGAGTTTGGGGTTCTTGAACCCGAGGAACAGCACCCGGCTCGGGTCGCCGGCGAGCTGCAGCAGGCTCTCCCACCCCACGGCCGGCCCGCGCATCTCCGCGAGCACCCTGGCGCGGACGTCCGGTTTCTTGAGGTTGGCAATCCATTGTTCGAGCCCGCCGGATTGAACCCATAAGGGCATGGCCGCGTCGAGCCCGGTCGCTCCTGCGGTATAGGTGTACATGTCGGCGGTGATCTTGAGCCCGTCGGCGCGGGCCTTTTCGACCTGGGCCACGGCGCTGTCATATTTCTTCCAATTGGCCTCGCCGGCCTGTTTGAAGTGATAGATTTCCGCCGCCGCCCCGGATTCGCGGCTGATCGTGATCAGCTCGTCGATCGCCTCATTGAGCCGGTCGGCCTCGGAGCGCATGTGGCTGATGTACATGCCCCCGCACTTGCCCGCCTCGGCGGTGATCGCGATCAATTCTGGCGTTTCGGCATAATTGGCGGGGGCGTAAATCATCGACGAGCCGACCCCCACCGCGCCGTCCTTCATCGCGGTGCGCACCAACCCCTTCATCCGTTCGAGCTGCTCGGGTGTCGGGTCGATATCCTTTTCGCCAAGCTCGTGAATGCGCACGGTCGTCGCGCCGATGAACGAGGCGACGTTGGGCGACACGCCTTTCTTTTGAAGAAACTCCAGATAGTCGCCGAGGCTGGTCCACGTAATCGGATATTTGATGTCGTCCTGCCGGGCGCGACCGTTCTTTTTCATCGCCGCATTGAGCGGGCCCATCGAATTGCCCTCTCCGAACACTTCGAGCGTGACGCCCTGAACGAGGTCGCCGACCCCGCGGCCGTCCTCGATCAGGCTTTCCACCGCCCAGCTCAGCATGTTGATGAAGCCTGGCGAGACCGCTTTGCCGCTGGCGTCGACGATTTCCTTCGCGGTGCCGGGCGCGTTGGGGCCGACATAGACGATCCGGTCGCCCTTGATCGCCACATCGCCCATGATCGGCTGATCGCCCGACCCGTCGAAGATCGTGCCGCCGCGGATGATCACCGAATAATCGGGCGGCGTCTGGGCGGCGAGGAGCGCGGCGGCGGGCAGGGTGGTGAGCAGCAGGGCCGCGGAAGCGAAACGCAAATTCATCATCATTCCCCCTTTTAAGTCGGGGAAAGACTGCCCTAGATGATTGGCCGACGCCACTCATTCTCTTGGGGGACAGAATCCTTGCGCATCGCGGTGGTCGCTCCGAGCTGCACTCTGAACCGCGAGGCGGCCGACCGGCTGCTGGCGATTGTCGATGAGCGAGGCGACTGCGAGGTCGCGATCCACCCGCAATGCTTTCTCAGCGAAGGCCATTTCGCCGGCTCGGACGAAGCGCGGCTGACCGCACTGCGCGAAGTCATGGCCGATCCTTCGATCGATGCGATCTGGTTCGCGCGTGGCGGCTATGGCTCGAACCGGATCGCGGAGGCCGCGCTTGCCGACCTCCCCGGCGCTGCGCGGGGCAAGCACTATCTCGGCTACAGCGACGCTGGCTTCCTCCATGCCGGGCTGGCCAAAGCGGGCCTCAAGCCCGTGTGGGGGCCGATGCCGCAGGACCTGATGCGCGAGAATGGGGAGGAAGCGATTGGTCGCGCGCTCAACTGGCTGGTCCGCCGCGACCCCGACGCGCTCGAGCCTGGGCTCGGCGGACCGGCGATGGCCTTCAACATCACGGTCCTGTCGAATTTGCTGGGAACGCCCCTCGAACCCGACTTCGAAGGCGTAGACCTCCTGATCGAAGATGTCGGCGAGCATCATTACCGGCTCGACCGGACGATGTTTCATCTCACTTCGAGCGCGAATGTCCGGCGGGTTCGCCGACTTCGCCTGGGGCGGATCAGCGACATCCCTGAAAACCATGTCGAGTTCGGCGCCGGCGACGTCGAAATCGTCGCCGATTGGTGCGCCCGGTCGGGCATTTCGTATGGCGGGCGGGCCGACATCGGGCATGACAGCGCCAACCGCATCGTCCCCTTCCCGCACGCCTAGATCGGATTTGCGGTGGAGCGCCATTGCAAAGGCGCGGCGTTTGCGCTCTATCGGCGGGGTAACAACAGGAGGGCGTAATGGCAGAAGGCAGTGGTCGTAAAGCTGGGGGCGGGCTAGCTCGTCCGGTTCAACCGTCGGCGGATCTCGCGGCGATTACCGGAAGCGATCCGCTTCCGCGCAGCCAGGTGGTTTCGAAGATGTGGGATCACATCCGCAAGAACAACCTGCAAAACCCCGCGAACAAACGGGAAATCCTCGCCGACGACAAGCTGAAGAAGATCTTTGGGGGCAAGGATCGGGTCAGCATGTTCGAGATGAACAAGCATCTGTCGAACCATCTGAAATAGGATCGCGCAACCAAGCGATCATGAAGGGGGCTCGCCTGGCGGGCCCCCTTTTTCATGGGCGTGCGGCGCGACTCGGCCCCGACTCAGCAACTCCTCAGCCCCGCCACAGCTCGTCGAGCCGCTCCTCGGTGACCGGAAAGCCGAGATTTGCGGGGATGGTGATGAACTGGTCGCCGTCCCGCTCCGCGACCCACGGCGTGATCGGCTCGATCGCATGGGCGAGCGCATCCGCCCGAATTGCGGCGAAGTTCGAGTGCAGCGCCAGCCGCTCGAGCGTCCGCCGGGTCGGGAAGATCAGCTGCGCCCGCTTGGCCTGCTCGCGCTCCAGAACATCGGCGGCGGCGACCCATTCGGCGGCTGCGCATTCGGACTCGACCACCCGCGGCTGCCAGTCGCCGGCGGGGGCCTGGGCGACATAGAATAGAGTGTCGAAGCGACGCACGGCGTGGAATTTCGGGACCCATCGCGCGAACGGCGTCAGCGCGGCGGGATCGAGCGCGAGTCCGGCCCGGGCAAGGACCGTCGACAGCGGCTCGTCGGCGAGCAGCGCGTCCTGCAACGCATAGGTGGAATCGCGGTCGGGCAGAGGCGAAAGACCCACCGGGACCGCGGTTTCCTCGATCGCCTCGCGGATGGCGGCGACCAGCGCCGCTTCGGTTCCGATCTCCTGAGCGAAAGCGCGATCGGCCGCGTCGATCCGCCCGCCCGGAAACACCATCGCCCCGGCGGCAAAGGCCATGCCCCCGGCGCGCTCGACCATCAGCAGCTCGCATCCGCCGGCCGGGCGGTCGCGGACCACGATCACCGTCGCAGCGGGAATTGGTTCGTCGCTCATCGCTCCGGACTAGGCGAGCCGGGCACAAAGAAAAAGCCGCCCGGCGCAGGGCCGGACGGCTCGCATTCTCATTCGTCCGGCCCTGTCACATGCCCGCGACGTTCTGTTCCTGATCGTCGCTCGGGTTTGCCGCGGCGTCGTTCGTCGCCGGCGTATTCTCGAGCTGGTTGAGCTGGTCGCCGAGCGCGGCGGCGTCGGCCTCCGCGGCATTGGCGGCGTCGCTTGCCGCCTGGTTCAGATCCTCGCTCGATGCCGCATTGAGCGTATCATTGTTGGCGGCCTCGTCGCCGCCGCTGCTGCAGGCAGCGAGCGCGAGCGCTGCCCCGGCCACTGCAAATGAGAGTTTCTTCATGGTCCTGTTCACCCTTCAGGTCGCTAGCGTTACGCAAGCAAGACTAGCATCGCGTGACCAAAGTTCCACCGCTTTTGAAGCCGGCGCGGGCCGAATGGTTGAGATTCGCGCCCCTTGGCCCTATCTAAAGCGTGCCGGGCAACCGGCTAT
Organism: Sphingomonas sp.; assembly: GCA_031387795.1. Taxonomy (GTDB): domain Bacteria; phylum Pseudomonadota; class Alphaproteobacteria; order Sphingomonadales; family Sphingomonadaceae; genus Sphingomicrobium. Next base: position 9,826 of record JANNDN010000076.1, on the reverse strand, counting down.
GTCGGTAGACTGTTGAGTGGAATAAGCACTTCGGACCCGGGGGGCAGTACCCCGGCGCCTCCACCATCAGCAGCGTGGCTTGCTTTACGCGACGCGAAGGCACGCTGCTGTTGATGGGGGCGAAATAGGATCGACGGGTGCGGTAAAGACTTAATTGCCGATCGGTATGGATGCCACCGTGACGGCTCAATCACACAAGTGCCAACGATAACGAGGCGCTCGCAATTGCTGCGTAACTGACGGCCTAACGGTCAGACGTTACAAAGACAAAAGCGCGGTCGGACCCCACCGGGCAACAGAAGGGGATTCCAGCGGCCTCCGCGGGAGCCGGGCAACAGAATCCCGCGGACTTCACTCAAAAGGGGCGGGGCCGGGCAACCGAAACCTCCCACCTTTGTTCGCTCATCGAAGACGAATTGCCTTCCCTTCGCCCGCCTCCCATGGTGCTGGCGATTCTCAGGGGAGGAACCATGGCCGTCCGTCACTTAGTCGCCGCTTGTCTTTTGTCCGCCTCGGCACTCGCCACGGCCGCGCCCGTGCCGAAAGGCCAATTGCTGGTCCCGCCGGCCAATGCCGAGCACTTCCTGATCGTTTCGTCCGCCGGCAAGCACGGCGATGAATGGCGCTGGACGCTGCCCGACGGAAGCACCGCTTATCGTCAGTCGATCCTGCTTCGCGGCCTGATTTTCGAGCAGGACCAAATCGTGCGTGAGGACGCCAAGGGTCTGCCGGTCAGCATCACCATTCGCGGCGTGACTCCGCAGGGCGACGCCGCGGAAACCTATGTCCGCGGCGCGGACGGAACCGCGACCTGGGTGTCGCAGGTCGACAAAGGCAGTTCGCGGTTTGGCACCACGGCGCTTTACGTCCCGGCTGGCGGCACATTCCTTGGCGGCATCGTCGGCCTCAAGCCGCTGCTGGCGGCCGGCTCGGCCGGGCTCGATCTACTTCCCGGCGGCCACGGCCAGCTCGAAAAAGGCAGTGAGATCACTCTGGACGGGCCGCAGGGTCCAAAGTCGGCGCGCCTCTATTTCCTCAAGGGTGCGAGCCTCAATCCACCGGCGACGTGGTTGGACGATCGCGGCGAAGTCATCTCGAACGGCGGCGGTTTTGCCGTCCTCCCGGCTGGATACGAAGGCAATCTCGACAAGATGGTCAAGGCGCAGGATGCAGCCATTGCCGCACTCGCGCCAGCGGCCGCCGCGCGGCTGTTCACCGCCGACGCGCGCCATCCGATCTTCATCCGCAACGTCAAGATTTACGACGCGGACGCGATGCGCTTCGTCGCGGGCCAGAATGTCGTCATCGCCGACGGCAAGATCGCGATGGTCGGCGAGGCCTTGCCCAAGATGGGCGGCGATACGCGGGTCATCGACGGCACTGGTAAGACCCTGTTGCCCGGCCTGTGGGACAGCCACATGCACATGGGCGACGATTTCACCGCGCTCGGCGAAGTGGCCCTGGGGGTCACCTCGGTCCGCGATCCGGGCGGCACCACGCCCGAATTGCTGAAGAGCCAGCGGGAACGGCGAGCGAAAGGCACGCTGGTGGGTCCGGAAGCGTTTGCATCGACCATCGTCGATGGCGCGGGGCCGCTCGCGGCACAGGGCAGCATCACGGTGTCAAACGTCGAGGAAACGCTCGCCGCGGTGCGCAAGATCAAGGCCGACGGCATGACCGGGGTCAAATTCTATACGTCGATGAAGCCCGAGTGGATCGCCCCCGCAGCCAAACTGGCGCACGAGCTCGGCCTTCATGTCCACGGGCACATTCCGGCGGGGATGCGCACGCTCGACGCGGTCAACGCCGGCTATGACGAGATCACCCACCTCTATTTCGCGACCATGCAGGCAATGCCGCAATCGGTCGTCGACAAATCGAACACGACGCTGCGGATGACCGGACCGGCGCGCTATTTCAAGGATGTCGACCTCAGCGCCGAGCCGATGAAATCGACCATCCGGATTTTGGCCGAGCGCAAGATCGCGGTCGATCCGACGCTGGTCGTGATCGAAGGCGTTTTGCTGTCCGAGGCCGGAACGCTGTCGCCGCCGTGGCGGGCGTTTGCCGGCACGCTTCCGCCGCTGACCGAGCGCGGCGTGAAGGGCGGGCCGTTGCCGCTACCCGAAGGCACCACGCGCGACGACGCCCGCGCCAGTTTTGCCAAGATGCGCAATTATGTGCGCGTGTTGCGCGATGCCGGCGTTCCGATCGTGGCCGGGACAGACGGCAGTGGACCGGAACTGGTGCGCGAGCTCGAACTCTACGTCGCGGGTGGGATGACCACCGCCGAGGCCTTGTCCACGGCGACCATCGTCCCCGCCCGCAATGTCGGGGCCGACAAGCGCACTGGCTCGATCGCGGTCGGCAAGGAGGCGGACCTGGTGCTGGTCGATGGTGATCCCGAAACGAACATCGGCGCGCTCCGCCAGGTTGATGCGGTGATCCTCAAAGGCGCGTATCTCGATGGCGACGCGCTGCGCCGCGAGGCGGGATTTAGCGGACGGCCGAAGAAATAGTGGCCTAGCGCTTCCTCAGTTCGTCGCGGATTTCGGTCAGCAGTTCGACTTCGCTGGGGCCCGCCAACGGGTCGTCGCGGCGCATGATCCGGTTGGCCCAGCGCACCAGCAGGAAGATGACGAAGGCGAGGATCAGGAAATTGATCGCCACGGTGACGAATTGCCCCCAGCCGATCACCGCGACCCCCGCTTTCTTGAGGTCGGCATAGCTGTTGGGGTCGCCCGCAAAGCCGTCCGGAATGGTCCCGAGCACGCAGAAATAATTGGCGAAATCGAGGCCGCCGAAGAGCCACCCGACGACTGGCATGATGATGTCGTCGGTGAGGCTGGTGGTGATCGTCGCGAACGCCGCGCCGATGATCACCGCGACCGCGAGGTCGAGGACGTTGCCGCGCGCGATGAACGCCCTGAATTCGCTTAGCATCGATCCCTCCACCGCCGCTTTTCAACCGAACCTATCAGGTCCGGTTATGATTGAAAGCGGGGCGCTCCAATCCTACTTCGCTCGGTATGGGGCTGTAGCCCGCCTGAAGGGGATATTTTCGATGACCAAATTTCGCCGTCTCGGACTTCTCGCGCCAGTCGCCGCATTGAGCCTCGCGGGCTGCGGCATCAACAGCGTCCCGACCGCCGAGGAGCAGGTCAACGCATCGTGGGGCAACCTCCAGAGCGAATATCAGCGCCGCGCGGATCTCATCCCCAATCTCGTCAATACCGTGAAGGGCTATGCCCAGCAGGAAAAGAGCGTGCTCATCGAAGTCACCGAAGCGCGGGCGAGCGCGACGCGGGTCCAGCTGACCCCGGCCGACCTCGACGATCCGGCCAAGGTTCGCGTGTTCAGCGAGGCGCAGAGCCGGCTGTCGGCCGCAATCCTGCCGCTGCAGCGGCTGCAGGAGGCCTATCCCGAGCTCAAGTCGAACGAGAACTTCCTGACGCTTCAGAGCCAGCTCGAAGGCACCGAAAACCAGATCCGCGTCGCCCGCCGCGACTATAATGAGTCGGTGCGCGGTTATAATACCCGCATCCGCACCTTCCCCGACGCGATCGGCGCCAAGATCTTCTATGGCGCCAAGCCCAAGGTGCCGTTCGAGGCCGCGGCCGCGGCGCAAGACGCGCCGAAGGTCGATTTCAACGCCGCCGGCTAGGATGGTCCGGCTGCTTGCCGCTTTGTGGCTGGCGCTGTTCGCGCTGGCCGGGCCGGTGTTGGCGGCGCCGAAGTTTCCGGCTCTGACCGGCCGGGTCGTCGACGAGGCGCATCTGCTGTCCCCGGCGCAAATCGTCGATCTGACGAGCAAGTCCGAAGCGCTCGAGGCGCGGTCGGGGCGGCAGTTCGTGGTCGCGACCATCCCCAGCCTCGAGGGGCGGACGATCGAGGATTACGGCTATCAGCTCGGCCGCGCCTGGGGCATCGGCGCGGAGAAGAGCGACGACGGAGTCATCCTCATCGTCGCCCCCAAGGAACGCAAAGTCCGAGTCGAGACCGGTTATGGCGCCACCGTCTTCCTCACCGATGCCATGTCCTCGATCATCATCCGCAATTCGATCCTGCCGCACTTCAAGCAGACCCCGCCCGATTACGGCGGCGGGATCATCGCCGGCGCCGATCAGATCATCACCCAGATGAACCTGCCCCCCGATGAGGCGGCGCGGCGCCTGCAACAGGCCGACAAGAGCCAGCGGGCCAGCCGCGACGCCAGCCCGGGCCTGATCCCGGTCCTGTTCTGGATGATGGTCATATTGTTCGTCATCGGCGCGATGTTCAAAAGCGCCGGCGGACGGCGCTACCGCTCGCGGCGCGGCGGGGGCATCGACCCGCTGATCGTGCTGTGGGGTCTCAACGAGCTGAGCCGCGGTGGCCGCGGCGGTGGTGGCGGAGGCGGCGGCTTCGGTGGCTTCGGCGGTGGCGGAGGCGGCGGATTCGGCGGCTTTTCGGGCGGCGGTGGCTCCTTCGGCGGCGGCGGAGCATCCGGGTCGTGGTGAGGCAGCTCAGCGAGGCTGATCACGCCCGGGTCAGCGCCGCGATCGCTGAGGCCGAGGCCGGCACCGCGGGCGAAATCGTCGCGGTCGCGACCCCGATCAGCGACAGCTATCACGATGTCGCGCTGCACTGGGCGGTAGCGGCGTTGCTGCTGGTGCTTGCGTGGGCGGCGTGGCGCCCCGACTGGCTGGCGTGGTGGTATGAGCGGCTGACCTTCGGCTGGCAGAGCGACCCCACGATCGGCCAGTTGCTCACTTTCCTGATGCTCCTCGCGGTGGTGAAGTTCCTCATTGTGCTGCTGATCCTGAAGCTTCTTCCGCTGCGACTGGCGCTCACGCCCGCTGCGACCAAGCACCGGCGCGTCCGCCGCCGCGCGGTCGTCGTGTTCAAGGCCGCGGCCGAGCGTCGAACCGAAGGGCGCACCGGAATCCTCATCTATCTGTCGATGGCCGAGCACCGCGCCGAAATTGTTGCCGACGAGGCCATTCTCAAGGTCACCGACGACGCCACCTGGGGCGAGGCGATGGCCGCGCTGCTGACCGAGGTCCGCGAAGGCCGGGTCGGCGACGGGCTGGTGGCGGCGATCGAGCGGGTGGGGGCGGTACTCGCCGAGCATTTCCCGCGCGCCAGCGAAGACCGCAACGAAATCCCCGACAAGCTGATCGAGCTGTGATCAACGAACGCGAACCAGAGGTGATGTGGGAAGGCCGCTACATCCGCGCGATGAAGCTCGGCCAGTGGGAATATACCAGCCGAGCGAGGGGCATTACCGCAGTCGTCATCCTCGCCGAGGTCGACGGGAAGGTTCTACTTGTGGAGCAACCACGAGCGGCGATCGGCAAGCGCTGCATCGAGCTTCCAGCCGGTCTGGTCGGCGACGAGGACGAGGCCGCGACCGTGGTTGGGACCGCGGAGAAGGAACTGCTCGAGGAAACCGGCTACAAGGCCGAACGCTTCGAGGTGCTGGGCGAATATTATTCGTCGCCGGGAATGATCGCGGAAAGCTTCACCTTGGTCCGCGCCAGTGGCCTCGCGAAGGTCGATGATGGCGGCGGCACCGAGCATGAGGATATCGTCGTGCATCAGGTGTCGCGAGGCGACCTGCCCGCGTTTCTCGAGCGGATGCGCGGGCAAGGCAAAGGCATCGACGTGCGATTGCTGCTGTTGCTCGGCTCGGCGCTTGCCTGAACGGTCGTTCGACCAAGCCTGACTACGTTTCGCAGAAGCGGCGGTTTGCACGTGCGGCCCCGCGTTCTTAAGGCGGTCGCGACCCCGATCGGAGATCAGACCCATGCCGCTTCACCTCAAGAGCAGCGCCGCTGCCTCAAGTCTTGCCCTCATGCTCGCGCTCGGCGCCTGCACCACAGCCGGCGCGGAAAACGGAGTGGCGCCGGCCATGGCTCAGGACCCGCTGCCCGTCGTCGTTCCGGTACCGGCGCCCGCGCCGAGGCCTGCAAACGCTCTGCTCGCCGATTGGGCCGGTCCCTATGACGGCGTCCCGGCGTGGGATCAGTACAAACCCGCGCAATTCTCCGAAGCCTTCACCTACGCCATCGCCGACCAGCGGCGCGAGATCGCGGCAATCGTCGACAATCCCGCGCCCCCGACCTTCGACAACACCATCGTCCCGCTTGAGAAGGCGGGGCAGCTGCTGGGCCGGGTGCAGACCGTTTACGGCCTCTACCAGAACAATCTGCTGACCCCCGAGTTCGAACCGGTCCAGGACGAGTGGGACCCCAAGCTTTCCGCGGCGTCGGACGAAATCACGTTCAATCCGGGCCTCTTCGCCCGCATCAAGGCGGTCTACGATAATCGCGCCACCGCGGGTTACGACGCCCAGCAACTGCGCCTCGTCGAGCGCTATCATTCCGACTATGTGAAGAACGGCGCCAACCTCGATGCAGTCGGCAAGGCGCGGCTCGCCGAAATCAACCAGAAGCTCGCCTCCAACTTCGGCGATTTCGTCAAGCGGGTGAACACCGACGAAGCGACGTTCACCACCGCCACCGCGGCGGAGATGAAAGGCGTCCCCGCCGACATCAAGGCAGCCGCCGCCAATGCCGCCAGGCAAAAGGGGCTCGCCGCGGGCAGCTACGCGATCCTCAATACCCGCTCGGCGGTCGATCCGGTGCTGACCTTTGCCGACAATCGGGGCCTGCGCGAAAAGATCTGGAAGGCCTTCGTCAACCGCGGCGACAATGGCGGGCCGACCGACACCAACCCGCTGATCGCGGAAATCGTCAAATTGCGCGCCGAGCGGGCCAAGCTGCTCGGTTTCCCGACCCATGCCCACTGGCGGATGGAAAACACCATGGCCAAGGATCCGGCCAAGGCGATGGATTTGATGATGCGGGTGTGGCCGGCGGCGGTCGCGCGGGTCGGCGAGGAAGTGCGCGACATGACCGCGCTGGCGAAAAAGCAGGGCTTCAGGGGCCGCATCGAGCCATGGGACTATCGTTATTATCAGGAGAAGGTGCGCAAGGACCGCTACGACCTCAGCCAGGAGGAATTGAAGCCCTATTTCCAGCTCGACGAGATGGTCAAGGCGATGCACTGGATGGCCGGCGAGCTGTACGGCTACGAGTTCAAGGAAGTCACCGGGACGGTCCCGGTGTTCAACCCCGACGTCCGCACCTTCTCGGTCACCAATCGCGCCGACGGAAGTCAGGTCGGCCTATGGTATTTCGACACCTTCGCGCGGCCCGGGAAACGCTCGGGCGCGTGGCACAGCGCCTACCGCCCGCGCATCCGCCTGCTTGGCGACGCAATCGTGCTCAATTCGAACAATAATAATTTCACCAAGCCGGGCGCTGGTGAGCCGGCGCTGATCAGCCTCGACGACTCCCGCACCCTGTTTCACGAATTCGGGCACGCGCTTCATTATCTGACCGTCGACGTAAACTACCCGACCTATGCCGGGGCGCAGCGCGACTTCGTCGAATATCCCAGCCAGGTGCACGAAAACTGGCTGATGACCCCGCAGATCCTCGGCCGCTTCGCCAAGCATTACAAAACCGGCGAACCGCTGCCGCAGGCGCTGATCGACAAGATCAAGCAGGCCGAGACCTTCAACGAGGGCTTCGCGACGGTCGAATATCTGTCGTCTGCGCTGGTCGACATGAAGCTGCACCTAAGGCCCGACGGGATCGACGACGCCGACGCGTTCGAGCGCGATACGCTGGCCGAACTCGGAATGCCGCGCGAGATGGTCATGCGCCACCGCCTGCCGCAATTCCTCCATCTCTTCGCCAGCGACAGTTACTCGGCCGGCTATTATTCCTATCTGTGGTCGGAGGTGATGGACGCCGACACCTGGGCCGCGTTCGAGGCGACCGGCAATCCGTTCGACCCCGCTCTCGCTGCCCGGTTCAAGTCGATCATCCTCAAGACCGGCAACGAAAGCGATCGCGCCGAGGCCTATCGCCAGTTCCGCGGCCGCGATCCCGAAGTCGACTCGCTGCTCCGGCGGCGCGGCTTCCCGGTCGGTGGTGCCGCTCCTGCCGGCCCGCCCGCGCAGGCACCCGGTGAGGGCGAACGGGGGCATTAGAGCGGCCATCGCTTGAACCCGGCGGCCCGCGGCGCGTTCACACCGCCATGGCCCGCCTGGTTCACCTTTCCGACCTTCATTTCGGCGCTCACGACGACAAGCTCGTCGCGGCGGTCGAGGCGCGCATCGACGCGGAAAAACCCGACCTCGTCGTCATTTCCGGCGACTTCACCCAGCGAGCCCGGACCGATCAGTTCGAGCAGGCCTGCGCTTTCCTGACCCGCCTCAAGGAGCGCGGACACGAGGTCATCGGGGTGCCGGGCAATCACGACATCCCGCTCTACGACGTGCTCCGCCGCTTCTTCTCGCCGCTCGCGCGTTACCGCCGCTACATCGACGACAGCCTGTGCCCGGTGATCGAGCTTCCGACCGCGGTCGTGCTCGGGGTCAACACCGCCCGCTCGGCGACGATCAAGGACGGCAAGATCAACGACGAGCAGATAGATTTCATCCGCAATACTTTCGAGCGCGTGCCCGCCCACATTCCGCGCGTGCTTGTCACCCACCACCCGATATTCGCGCTGCCGACGGGCCAGGGAATTGGCGAGCCGATCAAGAACCAGGGGCGGGTGCTCGACATGATCGGGACGCTTGGGGTCGATGTTCTGCTCGCCGGGCACAACCACCGCGCCAGCCACCAGGATTCGGCCGATTTCGTGACCAAGTCGACCGGCGCGCTGGTCATCCAGGCGGGCACCGCGACTTCCACCCGGGTCCGCGGCGAACAGCAGAGTTTCAACAAGATCGTCATCAATGGCGACAATGTCGAAGTGACTCTGGTCGGTTGGCACGAAACCGAGTTCCGCGATGGCGACCCGGCGCATTTCACTCGCCAAGACGGGCGCTGGGTGAAGCTGGGTGAGGAGGGCGTCGAAAGCGTTCCGACCGCGCCCAAGGAGCCGGAGCCGACCGCGACGTGACTTGCGGGTGCACGAAGGACGCGGTTAAGCGCGGCTGATGGCGCTTCCCGACGCATTCGATCTCGACGATTACGTCACTCGCACGCTCGCCGAGGATCTGGGCGAGGCGGGCGACGTCACCTCCGCCGCGACTATCCCCGCCGACGCTCGCTTCGCCGCCTCGATGAACTGCCGTGAGCCGATCGTGGTCGCGGGGCTGGGCATCGCCGAGGCCTTCTTCCGCCGGCTCGACCCCGGAGTGATGATCGAGACTCTGGTTGCGGATGGCGACCAGATCGCGGCCGGGACCGTCTTGCTGCGCCTCGACGGCAAGGCGCGGGCGATGCTCACCGCTGAACGCTCGGCGCTCAACACGCTTCAGCATTTGTCGGGGATCGCGACCCTCACGCGCCGCTACGTCGCGGCTATTGCGGGCACTGGCGCGGTCCTGCTCGACACGCGCAAGACCATCCCGGGGCTGCGCCTGATCGAGAAATATGCGGCGAAGATGGGCGGCGCGCACAACCATCGCCTTCGCCTGGATGACGGCTTGCTGATCAAGGACAATCACGTCGCGGTCGCGGGCGGGGTTGCCGAAGCAGTGCGCCGAGCAAGTGACTCGGGGACGGGGCTGCAAATTCAGGTCGAGGTCGACCGGATCGAGCAGATCGAGCCCGCGCTCGCCGCCGGTGCGGAGCGCCTTTTGCTCGACAATATGCGGCCCGCAACATTGCGCGAAGCGGTCGCACTGGTTGCCGGACGCGTGCCGCTCGAGGCCTCGGGCGGGGTCAATCTCGACACGATTCGCGCGATTGCCGAGACCGGCGTCGATTTCATCTCGGTCGGGCGCATTACCCAAAGCGCGCCCGCGGTCGACATCGGC
>JANNDN010000051.1:0-1924 GCA_031387795.1 Sphingomonas sp. | reverse complement strand
CGGCGCGCGAAGCAGCAGAGAGAGCTACGTTTTCAACGTTCAAAGCCGCGCAGCGCAAGGTCTTTTCGAGTCCTGCTTTTGCGATCCGGCGAGCGGGGACGTAACACGTTTGGAGGCCGTTACAAAACAATGCCGTCATGGGCCAAGCATGCAAGATCGCCGCTCTACGTCGCCACAACTCCGCGCCCTCCGCGCCTCCGCGTGAGAAAATGCTGTCCTACAGCACCCCGTTTGTGATCCAAGCTGTCGGATGAGCCCGCAACCGCGATCCCGACTGAGCTTCGTCGCTCCCTCGACCTCCCGGCCATACGCGCGGATCTGTCACCGTCGCTACCCTGCTCTGGGGTCGAAGGTGACGAAGTGGACGAAGTGGAAGACCCCCCGATTTCACCAATCGAAGGTTACACAAGGCGCGCCAACCACCCTCGTCACCGCGAACATTGGGAACATTCGCCGCCTTTGGGCAACGTCCGCGACACTTTATTTGGGAAAGCGTTTCCTCAAGTCCGCCTTGATCGAGGCGCCGCCGAGGTGGGCGTCGACGTTGGCATAGCCTTCGCGGCGGAGGGTCTTGCGGATGTCGTCGATGCTGGTCGACTCGGGCGCCAGCTGAAAGGCGCGCTCGATGATGTTTTGCGTTTGCATGTCGGTCCCCAAAAGTTTCGCTCCCGTCATGAACGGGTGGGGATCGAGATCGTTCCGTGCGCGGAGCGAGCGCCTGGCTACGCCCGCTTGCGCCCGAACACCGGCCGGTTGCCGAAGCCGCCCGGACCGCCGCCAGGACCGCCGCCGGGACCGCCAACTCCACCTGGTCCGGAAGTGGGCGGCGTTCCACCAGCATCGCCATGCCGCGCCCGCACCTCGAAGCGTCCGCCCAGCCCCTCGGCCAGTTTGCGCTTTTCGCGCCACTCGTTGACCAGCTCCATCTTGGCCTCGTCGTCCGCGGGCATCAGCCTGGCGGGCGGGGCGCGGTCGTTGATGATTTTCTCCTGCGGCACGTAGTCCTCGGCCTGGAAATTGTACTCGCGAAACATCAGCGGGATCAGCTCGTAGAGCGGGACGTCACCCTCCTCCGCGGCACGGTGGATCACGCGATAGGATTGGCTGCGGTCCTCGGGCCCGAAGGTGTCGCCGTCGGGAATGACATAGCCGTTCTGGGTCGTGGCGATGCGCAGGAAGGCGAGGATCGTCTCGTAATTCGCAGCCCACGGCAGCACGCTCGGCTCGACCAGGATCTCGCGACCGATGAAGTGGCGCGCGCCGAAGGTGCGGATGCCGAGCTTGGTTTCGCCGTCCTCCGCCTTGGCGCCGCCGAACAGGAACGGGTGGATGTGGAGCGGCGACGGCGGCTCGCCCGAACCCGCGGCAACAATCTCGAACTTGTCGCCGGGCAGCAGCTGGTTGCTCTGGCACCAGTGCACGAGCTGCGCCGGGGCGAGGTCGCCCGCCATCCGCGCGATCAAGGCGCAGACGTCGAGCCGGCGCTGGAATTGCGCCAGCGACTGGCCCGCCATCGGGTAATTCATCTGCTGCAGCATCGCCATGATCTCGGGCGAATTGCCGAGCACCCCGTGCGAGACGTTGATCAGGATATGCGAGCGGTTGCGGAGCAATTGCCCCCGGATGTCGGGGCACAGGATGCCGGTAACCGCCGAGCCCAGCGCTTGGCTGAACACCTCGACATTGGCGGGGCCGGCGACATATTCGATCGTGACCATCAATTCGTCGCCGCCGAACAGGCGATAGAAAGCGCCCGGCTTGACCTCCGGCATGTTGAAGCGGGCGCCCGACCGCGCCTCCTCCATCGGTGCGAACGACCGCGCCAGCTCGTCGTGGATGGCAACCGGCCGGTCGAACAGCAAAGCGGCCTGAATCTCGTTTGGATATTTCATTGTTCTCACTCACCCGTTCGCGTCTGGCCGAG
>JANNDN010000337.1:0-2669 GCA_031387795.1 Sphingomonas sp. | reverse complement strand
GCGGTGCGCGGTCACACCAGCCAATTCGCCTACAAGTTCGTCAAGCCCGCGTCTTAGGCCGGCTCGAGCGCCTTCGCCGTTTCGCCGTCGGCCGCGATCTTGGCGAGGCCGCGCGAGAGCAGCAGCGCGCCATTGAGCCGCGCCTCGGGAGTCGTCCAGTCGCGCGACACCACCAGCTTGCTGTCGGGTCGAAGCTTGGCCGCGCCGTTCAGCCGCGCGATATAGGCGAACAAGCCGTCGAGGCTCGGCGGACCGCTTGCGCCAAAGGTCGCGACCGCGCCTTTGGCGCCGGTGTCGAGCTTGGCGACATTGGCCTTCTTGCAGTTCAATTTGACCTCGACGATTTTCATCAAATTCGCGGTCTCTTGCGGAAGGTCGCCGAAGCGGTCGATCAGTTCGGCCGCGAAGCCGTCGATGGCGGCGCGGTCGTCGAGGTCGCCGAGGCGCCGGTAGAGGCCCATGCGCAGGTCGAGATCGGGGACATAGGCCTCGGGGATGAGGATCGGGGCGTCGACGCTGATCTGCGGAGTGAATTCGTCGGGCCGCGCGCCGCCGCCTGCCTTGAACTCCAGAATCGCGTCCTCGAGCATCGACTGGTAAAGCTCGAACCCGACCTCCTTGATATGCCCCGATTGCTCGTCGCCGAGGAGGTTGCCGGCGCCGCGGATGTCGAGATCGTGGCTGGCAAGCTGGAACCCCGCGCCAAGGCTGTCGAGATTGGCGAGCACCTGCAGCCGCTTGGTCGCGGTCTCGGTGATCGAGCGGTCGGGCGGCATGGTGAGGAAGGCATAAGCGCGGGTTTTCGAACGCCCGACCCGCCCGCGCAACTGATACAGCTGGGCAAGCCCGAAGCGGTCCGCGCGGTGGACGATCAACGTATTCGCGGTCGGGATATCGAGCCCGCTCTCGATAATCGTGGTCGACAACAGGACATCATATTTGCCGTCGTAGAAAGCGCTCATCCGCTCCTCGACCTCGCTCGGGCTCATCTGGCCGTGCGCGGTCACCGCTTTCACCTCGGGCACCTCCTCGCGCAGCCATTCCTCGACCTCGGGCAGATCGGCGATGCGCGGCGCGACGACGAAGCTCTGCCCGCCGCGGTAATGTTCGCGGAGCAGCGCCTCGCGCATCACCACCGGGTCCCAGGGAGCGACATAGGTGCGGACCGCGAGCCGATCGACCGGCGGGGTCTGGATGACGCTCAATTCGCGCAGCCCGCTCATCGCCATCTGCAACGTCCTCGGGATCGGCGTCGCGGTTAGCGTGAGGACGTGGACGTTCTCCTTGAGCGCCTTGAGCCGTTCCTTGTGGGTGACCCCGAAATGCTGCTCCTCGTCGACGATAACCAGGCCCAGCTTCTTGAACTTGATCGCTTTTCCGAGCAGCGCGTGGGTGCCGATGACGATGTCGATCTGCCCGCTTTCGAGCCCTTCGCGGGTCTTTTTCGCCTCCGCCGCGGGCACCAGCCGCGAAAGTCGCCCGATCTCGACCGGGAAGCCGTGGAAGCGATCGATGAAATTCTTGTAATGCTGGCGGACGAGAAGCGTGGTCGGCGCAACCACCGCGACCTGGAATCCGGCCATCGCCGCGACGAAGGCGGCGCGCAGCGCGACCTCGGTCTTTCCGAAACCGACATCGCCGCACACCAGCCGGTCCATCGGCCGCCCCGAGGCGAGATCCTCGAGCACCTCGGTGATGGCACGGTCCTGGTCGTCGGTTTCCTCATAGGGGAAGCGGTCGACGAATTGGGGGAAGGCGCTGTCGCTTTCCGCGACCTGGCCGGGGCGGGTGGCGCGCAGCGCGGCAGTCTGGATCAGCGCGCCCGCAATCTCCCGGATCCGCTCCTTCATCCGGCTCTTGCGCCGCTGCCATGCCTCGCCGCCGAGGCGGTCGAGCGTCGCGCGTTCGTTGTCCGAGCCGTAGCGCGAGAGGACATCGATATTTTCGACCGGCACGTAGAGCTTGTCGCCGCCGGCATATTCGAGCGCGACGCAATCGTGCGGCGCCTTGCCCACTGGCACCGAGGTCAGCCCGAGGTAGCGCCCGATGCCATGCTCGGCGTGGACGACGAGGTCGCCGGGGGTGAGGGTGGCAAGCTCGGCGAGGAAGGCGTCTGCGCTCTTGCGGCGCTTCTTGCGGCGGACGAGGCGGTCACCGAGCATGTCCTGCTCGGTCAGGACCGCGACTTCGGGTGCCGCAAAGCCATGATCGAGCGGAAGGACCATCAAGGCGATGTCGGAGCGCCCGCCAAGCGCGTCCTGCCAGCTGTCGACCAGTTTCAGCGCCTTCAGGCCATGGTCCTCGAGCAGGCCGGAGAGGCGCTCGCGGGCGCCGCGGCTGTAGCTCGCGAGAACGACTTTCGTGTTAGATTTGCGAAGCTTACCGACATACTTGACGACGGCCTCGTAGACGTTGGCGTTCTGGCTCCGCTCGGGCGCGAAGTCGCGCGCGGCCTCGACCGCGAAGTCGATCACCCGATCGCTCTCGGGCTCGCGGAACGGGGTGGCGAGGTGGATCGGGCGCGCGGCTGCCGCCTCGGCCCATTCCTTGGTCGCCAAATACAGCTCGTTCGGGGCGAGCGGGCGGTAGCTTCCCGGCTGCCCCTCCATCGCGCGCTCGCGGTTGGCGAAATAATCGTCGATCGAATCGCGCCGCGCCTGGATCGCGCC
>JANNDN010000321.1:0-3143 GCA_031387795.1 Sphingomonas sp. | reverse complement strand
GGCTCAAGGACGCGCAGGCGCGGATCGAGCAGATCGCGCTGGGCAGCGACGGCCAGCCGACCGGACTGAAGCCGTTTGATGCCGATTGAACTGGTCGAGGGGCTGGAGACCGAACTTCACTCCGAATCCGCGCGGCTGGCGGCGGACGTCGACGCTTTTTTCGACGATCTGCTGGCGTTGCCGGGGGATGGGCGCGATGCGCTTTACGAGGCGATGCGGCATGCCGCGATCGGTGGCGGCAAAAGGCTTCGCCCCTTGCTCACCATCGCCGGGGCGCGATTATTCGCGGTCGATCCGGAACGCGCGCTTCGCGCCGGCTGCGCGATCGAGGCGATCCACGTCTATTCGCTGATCCACGACGATCTGCCGTGCATGGACGATGACGACATGCGCCGCGGCAAGCCGACCGTGCACAAGGCGTTTGGCGAGGCCGAGGCGGTGCTCGCCGGGGACAGCCTCCACGCGCTGGCGTTCGAAATTCTCGCTCACCCGTCGACCCACGAGGATCCGTTCGTCCGTGCCGATCTGATGCTCGAGCTGGCGCGCGCGGTCGGTCCGGCGGGAATGGCCGGCGGGCAGATGATGGACCTCGCTGCCGAGGGCCAGCAGCTCGACATCAATGCCATCACCCGGCTCCAGCAACTCAAGACCGGCGCGCTGATCGAATATTCGCTCGAGGCGGCGTGCATCATGGCGCGGCTCGATCCGCATGCCCGGATCCCCTATCGCGGTTATGCCCGCAACATCGGGCTCGCGTTCCAGATCGCCGACGATCTGATCGACCATTGCGGGGACGAGGCGACCGCGGGCAAAAGGCTCAACAAGGATGCCGAGGCGGGCAAGGCGACGTTCGTCTCGATCCTCGGGCAGGACCGCGCGCGCCAACAAGCGCAATATCTGGTCGACCAGGCGATCGAGCATCTCGCCGATCACGGCGCCGAGGCCGATCTGCTCCGCGCCATCGCCCGCTTCGCGGTCGAACGCGACCATTAGAGGGGAAGCTTGTGAGGACCGCAGTCTATCCAGGGACGTTCGACCCGGTCACGCTCGGGCATCTCGACATCATCCGCCGCGGCGCGCATCTGGTCGATAAATTGGTCATCGGGGTGACCACCAATCCATCCAAGGAGCCGATGTTCACGGTGGAAGAGCGGTTGGCCATGGTCCGCCGCGAGGTCGCCGACATCCCCGGCGCAATCGAGGTCGTCGAGTTCGATTCGCTGCTGATGAACTTCGCCGAGGTGCAGGGCGCGTCGATGATCCTGCGGGGCCTGCGCGCGGTCGCCGACTTCGAATATGAATTCCAGATGGCGGGCATGAACCAGCAATTGAACGACGATATCGAGACCGTCTTCCTGATGGCCGACGTCTCGCTCCAGCCGATCGCATCGAAGCTGGTCAAGGAAATCGCCATCTTCGGGGGCAAGATCGACAAGTTCGTTCCGCCGGCGGTCGTCGCCGATGTCGCCCGCCGCCTCAGCCGCGGTTAAGCTCGCTCACTCAAAGAAGGCCTTTATGATCACGCGCCGAATCTTCCTCCTCCCGCTGCTCGCCTTTGTCGCAATCGCCGCGGGTCCCGCCCCGGTGGCGATGAACATCGCGCCCCCGCCCGAGGTCGCCGCCAATCCCGCCAACCGCTGGACGATCCAGCTGTCGAGCGGCGGGACGGTGGTGATATTGTTGCGGCCCGACCTTGCCCCCAACCATGTTGCGCGGATCCAGCAGCTGACCCGGAGCGGGTTCTATGACGGGCTCATTTTCCACCGCGTCATTCCCGGCTTCATGGCGCAGGGCGGGGACCCCAAGGGGACGGGCGAGGGCGGCTCGGACCTGCCCGACCTCAAGGCCGAATTCTCGACCACGCCGTTCCTCCGCGGGACGGTCGGCGCGGCGCGGGCGACCAACCCCGACACCGGCAACAGTCAGTTCTTCATCATGTTCGCGCCCGACCCGAGCCTCGACAATGATTATACCGTGGTCGGCCGGGTAACCGCGGGCATGGACGCGGTCGACAAGATCGCTCCGGGCGAACCGCCGGCGGCTCCGACCAAGATCGTGAAGGCGACGATCGGGGGGTAAATTTCCCTCATCCGTTCGTCCTGAGTAGCGGCTGAGCGACCGCAGGGAGCCGAAGGCGCGTATCGACGGATCCTTCGATACGGCGTTTCGAGGCGCTTCGCTTCCTCAACGCCTACTCAGGATGAGCGGATGAAGATAATGCCCTGCAATGCGCGTCGACGATTTCGATTTTCATCTCCCCCCTGAACGGATCGCGCTGCGCCCGGCGCGGCCGCGTGACAGCGCGCGGCTGCTGCTGGTCGAGGGCGAGGCGATCGCGGACCGGATGGTGAGCGATCTGCCCGGCCTGCTCGAGCCTGGCGACGTGCTCGTCTTCAACGACACCAAGGTCATCCCCGCCCAACTCGAGGGGCTTCGCGGGGAAGCGAGAATCGGCGCAACGCTGCACAAGCGCGTCGGCCCGCGCGAATGGCAGGCGTTCGTGCGCAATGCGCGACGGCTCAAGATCGGCGACCGGGTGGATTTTGGCAAAGGCGTGGCGGCCTCGGCAGTGGAGAAATATGCCGACGGTTCGGCGCTGCTCCATTTCCATGGAGAAGAGCCGGTCGAGATCTTGCTGGAGCGCGCCGGGCGCATGCCGTTGCCGCCTTACATCGCCTCGAAGCGGCCGGCGGACGAGGACGATCGCGGCGATTATCAGACGATGTTCGCGCGGGAAGAAGGGGCGGTGGCGGCGCCGACGGCTGCGCTCCATTTCACCGACCGGTTGATCGATGCGCTGGACGAGCGCGGGGTCGGGCGTGAGACTCTAACGCTCCACGTCGGCGCGGGGACCTTTCTCCCGGTCAAGGTAGCGAACACCGCCGATCACAAAATGCACGCCGAATGGGGCCGGATCGACGCAGCGACCGCGGACCGGCTCAACGCGGTGCGAGCGGCCGGAGGACGGCTGATCGCGGTCGGAACGACCAGCCTGCGCCTGCTCGAAAGCGCCGCCGACGAGGCCGGAGTGATCCAACCGTTCGGGGGCGACACCGCGATCTTCATCACCCCCGGCTACCGCTTCCGCGCGGTCGACGGGTTGGTCACCAATTTCCATCTGCCCAAATCGACTTTGTTCATGC
>JANNDN010000319.1:0-3336 GCA_031387795.1 Sphingomonas sp. | reverse complement strand
TTCTTCTCCTGCGCGCCGAAGCTGACGCCCGTCATGTCCTTCTCGATGACCAGGCAGCTAATGCCCTTGGGCCCATCCTCGCCGGTGCGGACCATGGTCACGTAAATCTCGTTCTCGCCCCCGCCAGATATGAACGCCTTCGACCCGCTGACCACATAATGGTTGCCGTCCTTGACCGCTTTGGTCTTGAGCGCCGCGGCGTCCGAACCCGACGACGGCTCGGTCAGGCAATAGCTGCCGATCCGCTCCATCGGGATCATCGACGGAAGATATTTCGCTTTGACCGCGTCGCCGCCAAAGCGGTCGATCATCCACGCCGCCATATTGTGGATCGAGATGAATGCGCTGGTCGAGGGGCAGCCATAGGCCATCGCCTCCATGATCAGCGCCGCCTCCAATCGCCCGAGCCCGATCCCGCCCGCTTCTTCGCTGACATAGATCGAGCCGAAGCCGAGGTCCGCGGCCTTAACGATCGTGTCGCGCGGGAAAATATGCTTCTCGTCCCACTCGGCGGCATGAGGCGTGATCGCGTCGGCGGTGAACTTTTGCGCCATCTCCTGGATCTGGAGCTGGTCGTCGTTGAGTTCGAATTGATGCGGGGCGGTCATGGGCGCGGCCTCTAGCCCGCGGGTTGAGGCTCCAGCAAGCCCTCTACCTCAAGCGCCCGGCGAACCGAATCGCGCTCGAGCATGCGGCTCCGAAATGCGCGGAGGCCGGGCCAGCGGTCGAGCCCGAGCATCTTGTCGGCCCAGCCGGTCATCACGAACAGATAGATATCGGGCAGAGTCAAAGTGTCGCCCATGAGGAACGGACCCTCGCCAAACACCTTCTCGACATGGTCGAAGCGCTCGCCGAGCAATTTCTTGAAGAAGCTCTTGGTTTCATCCGACGCGTCTGGCTTGAACAACGGCCCGAAGCTCTTGTGGATCTCGGTGGTGATGAAATTGACCCATTCGAGCACGCGGTAGCGGCGGAAATCGCCCATCGGCGGAAGCACCTGCTCGAGCCCCGAGCGGTCGCCGAGGAATTGCAGCACGACCGCATTTTCGGTCAGCACCTCGCCATTGTCGAGCTCGAGCGCGGGCACCGACCCCTTGGGATTGATTTCGCGGTAATCGCGCCCGCTCTCGGTGCGCTTTTCGCGCAGGTCGACTTTCTCCACCGTGTGGCTGAGGCCCAGCTCATGGAGCAGGATGTGCGGCGCCTGGCTGCAGGCGCCCGGCGCATAATAGAGTTTCAGGGCCATGGTCAGCTCCGGTTGGTGTCGTCGACGATGTTGACCATGTCGTCGCCGTCGCCGCGTTCTTCGGGGCTGCGCAAGTCGGCGGCATTGTCGGGTGGCAGGTCGACGCTCTCGTCGGGCGGCAACGCCTCGATATCGCCCGGTTCGGCGGCGTTGATGTCGGTGATCAGCTGGTTGTCGTCGGGCTGCTGCTCGGCCCGGCAGGCGGCAAGCATCGTCGCCATCGCGGCGCCCGCGAGGATCGGGACCATTCTAGCACCGCGCATAATTATAGCTCGCTGCGGGGTTGCGCTCGGTTCGGGTCAGGACTTTGCCCTGAAGTTTGAGCGAAACATATTTGGACCACTCCTGGCCCTCGCCGGTGAAATTGAAATTGCCGCTGATCCCTTGGTCGCCGGCCTCGATGCTGGTTCCGGGGACCGCGCGCGACTCGTAGAATTTGAGGCTGTCCGGCGCGATCGTGAGCAGCCCCTTATTGTCGCCGCGGGTCGAGGTGCAGTCGCCCGGCGTGAGACCCCAGCGGCCCTGGATCGCGGCCGGGATCGGACCGGCGGCTGCGACCGTATTCGCGGCAGCAGCGGGCGGGCCCCCCGCAACCGCATCGGAACTAACGTTGGTGACCTCGACGGGGCCCAGGGCATTGGCCTCGTCCGCGACCGGGTCGCGCTTCTCGCACGCCGCAAGGAAAGCGAACGAGGCGAGGGCGAATACTGTCAATCGAATGTGTGTCATCGCTGCAAGGAACGCCTCCGGGACCCAGTGTATCCGCGACCAGCCTTTAGCGCAGACAGCGGCCGGCGCCCATCCGCACTCGATAAATCCGCGAATCTGACGGCCCGAAACGAACGAAATAGATATATTTACCGTCGGGGGACCAAGTCGCGTAGGCGTCCTTTTCCGCGCCCGTCGTCAGCCGCACGCGCCGGTTTCCATCGGCGCCCATCACATAGAGATTCACTTCCTTCCCTGGTGCGTCGATCGCGCTGTAGGCGATCCAGCGCCCGTCGCTGCTGATCGCGGGATAGGCCTCCTCCAGTGGCGTGGCCCCGACTGCCTTGCTCCGGCCCGTGGCGAGGTCGAGGATCGCCACGTCATAATCGTCGCCCGACACGTTGCGGTGGAACAGGATTTTTCGGTCGCGGTCGAAATATTGGCCGTGCGCTTCATAGCGCGGCGACTCGCTCAACCGTTCGACCTTCCCGCTGATCCGCTCGACCCGGTACAGGTCCGACCCGCCCGTCCGCATCGAATTGAACAGGATCCAGCGCCCGTCGCTCGAATAAGATGCCAGCCATTCGGTCGCCGGGCTGGAGTGGAGCGTGCGGGCCGTGCCGGCCTTTCGGTCCAACTCGACGACTTCCGTTTTAAGAGCGGGATCAGCCGAATAATTGGCGGCGACGAGGAAGCGGCCGTCCTTCGAAAAGCTCGCCGCATTGTTGAGATGCGGAAGCTCGGTTCTTTTGCCGCTGCGCAGATCGAGCACGAACGCGCCGCGCTGGATCGTGCTGCCGCTGCCGCGTTCCCAGCCCACCGCCAACTCGCGGCCATCGGGCGACAGGCCATGGAACATCGTCTGACCCTCGCCGAGGGCGCTGGACACAAGTTCGGGGGTGCAGGGCTTCGACGGGGCGGGAGATGCGGTCGTCGCGACAAGAATTGCGATCAGTGCGTTCACGGCACTTCCCCTCGATTGCCCCGGAGAAGCGATCTAACGCCGGTTCGAGCCAGGCAAAATTGATTTCGACGGACGCCGTCGCCCAAGGGATCGACGGCGTTCGCGGCCGCGCGGCTCAGCCGAGCTTGTCGATTACTTCGCCGAACAATTGTTCATCGCTGAGCAGCGTCTTGGGCACGGCCAGCGGGCGCGATACCCAGGTCTCGTTGATCAGGTCGCGCCAGGTGATGTTGTTGTTGGTTCCGTTGCCGCCCCAGCTGCCGCAGCCGAGCGAGAAGGTCTGGCGCATGCCGTTCCACAAATTGCCACTGTTCGAGGCCGCCTGCGGCTGGTTGACCATCACTCGGCTGGTATGCGTGCCTTCCGCCAATTTCATGATGTTGGCGTCGGAGCGCGAATAGATACCGCAGCTGTGGCC
>JANNDN010000364.1:0-3551 GCA_031387795.1 Sphingomonas sp. | reverse complement strand
GGCCGGGCGCTCCACTTGGTCGGGCTCGATCAGCCCGCGGATTTGCCCGAGCGGCTGCCCAGCGGGATCGCCGAATTCGACCGCGCGATCGGCGGCGGGATTGTCCGCGGATCGGCGCTGCTGGTCGGCGGTGATCCGGGGATCGGCAAGTCGACTTTGCTGCTCCAGGTCGCGGCGCGGCTCGCGGCCGCGGGGTCGGATGTGGTCTATGTCTCGGGCGAGGAAGCGGCCAATCAGGTTCGCCTTCGTGCGCTTCGGCTCGGGCTCGGTGGATCGCCGGTCGAGCTGGCCGCGGCGACCAGCGTGCGCGATATTCTGACCACGTTCGGCACTGGCGAGGCACCCGCCTTGCTCGTCGTCGATTCGATCCAGACCATGCATTCAGACCTTATCGAGGGCGCGCCGGGAACAGTCAGCCAGGTCCGCGCATCGGCGCAGGAACTGGTCCGCTTCGCCAAGGAGCGCGGGACCGCGGTGGTCCTGGTCGGGCACGTCACCAAGGACGGGACGATCGCGGGTCCCCGCGTGCTCGAACATATGGTCGACACCGTGCTGAGCTTCGAGGGTGAGCGCAGCCATCAGTACCGGATCCTCCGCGCGATGAAGAACCGCTTCGGCGGGACCGACGAGATCGGCGTGTTCGCGATGGAAGGGCACGGATTGTCCGAAGTCGCCAACCCCTCCGCTTTATTCCTCACCAGCCGCGGCGAGCCGGTCAGCGGCACCAGCGTGTTCCCGGCGATGGAGGGCACGCGCCCGGTGCTGGTCGAATTGCAGGCGCTCACCGTCCGTTTGGCCAGCGGAGCGACCCCGCGCCGCGCCGCGGTCGGCTGGGACAGCGCTCGTCTGGCGATGGTGCTCGCGGTGCTCGAGGCGCGGGCCGGGCTCAGCTTCGCCTCGGCCGAGGTCTATCTCAATGTCGCGGGAGGCTACCGACTCAACGATCCGGCGGCGGACCTCGCGGTCGCCGCGGCGCTGATCTCCTCATTGAGCGAGCGCCCGGTGCCGGGCGATTGTGTGATCCTGGGCGAGATTGCGCTGTCGGGGGAAATCCGCCCGGTCGCGCACGCCGGTCTGCGGCTCAAGGAAGCCGCCAAGCTCGGCTTCGCCAGCGCCTGGGTGCCCAAGGGAACGAAGTCAGCTGACGGTCTCCGGACGGTTGAATTCGCCAGCGTCCGCGCGATGGCCGAGCAGATCCTGGCTCGCTAGAGCGCAGCCCACTGCCGCCACAGCATGTACGCCGCGACCACGAAAATCAGCGCCGCGAAGACCTGGGTCAGGCGGCCCTTGGCCGACAGATGCCGCGCCATCCGCGTCCCCGCCATGCTCCCGAGGAGGCCGCCGGCGATGAACACGGCGGCGAGCGGCCAATCGACCAGACCCGACAGCGCGTAGTTGAACGCGGTCGTGAGACCGAATGCGGTGACCGCGATCAGGCTCGTTCCGACCGCATTGATCATGGTGATGTTGATGGCCGCGATCAGAGCCGGAACGATCAGGAAGCCGCCCCCGATCCCGAAAAACCCCGAGAACAGTCCGGCCAGAAGGCCAAGTCCGGCCAGCGGTGCGGCGTTGGTGGCATCGAGATGGGCGTCGTGGTTCGGAGCTTTAGTCCGCCGCCGTAACATCAGCGCGCCGACCAGGATCATGACCAGCGCGAACAGAAACAGCAGCTTCTGCCCGTCAACGGCTTTGCCCAGGGTCGAGCCGCCAAAGGCCCCCACGATTCCCGCCGCGGCAAAGACGAGGCCGCAGGGCCAGCGGACGTGGCCGGCGCGGGCATGGTGCGTGAGGCCAAGGCCGGCATTGGCCGCGACCGCCAGTGCGCTGGTGCCGATCGCCAAGTGCGGATTCTTGACGCCGACCAGATAGACCATCAGCGGAACCGCGAGGATCGAGCCGCCACCGCCGACCAGCGCGAGCGAGAAGCCGACCAACGCACCCGATAAAGCGCCAAGCACAAGTTGGAGGAGCGTCAGGGTCATTTGGCGGGGCGGGACATGATCCGCCGTGGCCAAGCTGCCCGCGCCTTCCTCATGTCCTCGAACGCGCGTTCGAAGCCGCTTCGAACAAGCGATGGAGCAGCATTCCCGCGATCATCGCGGCGATGAACGGCCAAACCGCCGGATTGAGTCCGAGCAGCGCGACCGCCGGCCCGGGGCAGATGCCGGCGAGTCCCCAGCCGATCCCGAACAGCACCGACCCGACGATGAGCGGGGCATCGACGTCGCGGCGGCTGGGGAGGAAGAATCGATCGCCGAACAGGGGTCGCTCGAGACGGGGCCGAAACAGCCAGGCGAGCGCCATCACGGCGGTCGCGCCGGCCATGACGAACGCCAGCGTCGGGTCCCAGGCGCCGAACAGGTCGAGAAAGCCGAGCACTCGCGACGGATCGGTCATCGAGCCCAATGCGAGCCCGCCGCCGAACAAGGTGCCCGCCGCGAGCGGAAGAACGATCGCGCGCACGTGGCTGGTTTTGCCGGAGCGCCGCTCGTTCATTGCCCGCCGCCCGTTCCGAGCAGGTGGCGGATGACGGTCACCGTGGCGATGCCGGCAGCGATGAAGACGAAGGTCGCGACCAGCGAGCGCGGGGACAAGCGGCTCAATCCGCACACCCCGTGGCCGCTGGTGCAGCCGCTTCCGAGCCTGGTCCCGAAACCGACGATCAGGCCGGCGACGATCAACATCCCGGCTGGCGGAAGCTCGGGCCGCTCCGTTCCGCCAAGCCCGAAAACGATCGCGGCGCCAAGCGGCAGCCCGACGAGGAAGGCAAGCGCCGATGGCCGGCTCATGCCCTCGTCGGCAATCCCGCTGGCCCGGGCGAGGATGCCGGACACGCCGGCGATCCGCCCCGCGCCAAGCAGGAGCAGCGCCGCGGCGAGCCCGATCAGAATGCCCCCGGCAAGGCCATGGACAGCGGACGCAGCCGAAAACGCGTCCGCGATCCTCACAGCGAGTCGATCGGCAATTTCATGTAGCGGACGCCATTGTCCTCGGGTTCGGGCAGGCGTCCGCCGCGCATGTTGACCTGAAGCGAGGGCAGGATCAGCCGCGGCATCCCCAGCGTCTTGTCGCGGGCATTGCGCATGGCGACGAATTCCTCCTCGCCGACGCCCTCGTGGAGGTGAACGTTGGCGGTGCGCTCAGCGCCAATCGTCGTTTCCCACGCAAACTGGTCGCGGCCCGGCGCCTTGTAGTCGTGGCACATGAAGGCGCGGGTCTCGCTCGGCAATTGCATCAGCCGGCGGACCGACCGGTAGAGCTGGCGCGCGCAGCCGCCGGGGAAGTCGGCGCGGGCCGAGCCATAGTCCGGCATGAACATGGTGTCGCCCGCGAACAAAGCGTCGCCGATCAGATAGGCCATGTCGGCGGGGGTGTGGCCGGGGACGTGAAGCGCGACGAGTGGGATATTGCCGACCGTCAGCTCATCGCCATCGTCGAGCAGGCGATCGAACTGCGATCCGTCGCGGGCAAATTTTGTACCCTCGTTGAAGATTTTCCCGAACACGTCCTGGACGGTGGTGATGGTGCGGCCAATCGCCAGTTTCCCG
>JANNDN010000311.1:0-2462 GCA_031387795.1 Sphingomonas sp. | reverse complement strand
CGGCGCGGCGCGCACCGGCATCGCGGCCAGAGCGGCGGCCGCGGCTGTACCCGAAAGCATCGTTCGACGATCGATCAGCATCGCATTCCCCCTTGGCGAGCGATCCTAGCAAAGCCCGCGCCCCAAGCAATTCTTGTCCTTGGCCGCGCCATGTGTTGAAGAAGGCGGGCATGTTCGACAGCCTTGCCACTCAAATTGCGCACGATGTCGCCAAGGCGATCGAGCTGGTCGGGATCGCGATCATCGCCGCCGGCGCGGTCATCAACCTCGCCTTTTTCGCTCTCCGCTCGCTCGACGCCGGGGAGCGCGGCGAGGCGCTGGCGACCTTGCGCTCCAATTTCGGCCGCTCGATCCTGCTCGGCCTCGAATTCCTGATTGCCGCGGACATCATCAACACCGTCGCGGTCACCCCCACGCTCCAGAGCGTGATCGTGCTCGGCGCGATCGTCCTCATCCGGACGTTCCTGAGCTTCAGCCTCGAGCTCGAGATCGAGGGCCGCTGGCCGTGGCAGCGGCGCGATGGCGCAAAGCGGAAAAGCTGAGCATGGCGACCGACCCCGCACGGATCACCACCCCCGAGCGCACCGGCGAGGACCATGATCTCGCCCTGCGCCCGAAGAGCCTCGACGAGTTCATCGGCCAACAGGCCGCGCGCGAGAATTTGCGCGTGTTCGTTCACGCCGCCAAGGGCCGCGGCGAGCCGCTCGACCATGTTTTGCTCCACGGCCCGCCGGGGCTTGGCAAGACCACGCTCGCTGCAATCCTCGCCCGCGAAATGGGGGTTGGCTTCCGCGCCACTTCGGGGCCAGTCATCGCCAAGTCGGGCGACCTCGCCGCTCTGCTCACCAACCTCGAGGACGGCGATGTCTTGTTCATCGACGAAATCCACCGCCTCGCGCCGGCGGTCGAGGAGGTGCTCTATCCGGCGATGGAGGACCGCGCGCTCGACCTGATGATCGGCGAGGGGCCGTCGGCGCGCTCGGTCAGGATCGATTTGCCGCGCTTCACTTTGGTTGGAGCGACGACTCGGCAGGGCTTGCTGACCACGCCCTTGCGCGATCGTTTCGGGATTCCCGTGCGGCTCAATTTCTACACCGTCGAGGAACTGGAACAGGTCGTGCACCGCGCCGCGCGTCTGCTCGGCGCTCCACTCGCGGAGGATGGCGGGCGCGAGATTGCCAGGCGCAGCCGGGGGACCCCGCGGATCGCCGGGCGGCTGCTCCGCCGGGTGCGCGACTTCGCCCACGCCGCGGGAGCCGAATCGATCGATCTGGCGGTCGCCGACCGGGCCTTGTCGCGGCTCGAGATCGACGCGCTCGGGCTCGACGCAATGGACCGGCGTTATCTCACCATGATCGCTGATCTCTACGGCGGCGGACCGGTCGGCGTCGAAACCCTCGCCGCGGGTTTGAGCGAGCCGCGCGACACGATCGAGGACGTGATCGAACCGTTCCTCATTCAGCTTGGCCTCATCGCCCGAACGGCACGGGGGCGATGCCTCAACGGGCGCGGCTGGACCCATTTGGGCCTGCCGCAGCCGGCGAGCAGTCAGACGGGTTTGTTCGAAAACAAGTGAGAGTATGAAATTCACCGTTCGTCCTGAGGAGGGACTGAGTAAGCGAAGCGCATCGAAGGCCCGTCTCGAAGGGCCCGTGGACCGTCCTTCGAGACGCCGCTTCGACTTCGCTCAGCGGCTCCTCAGGATAAGCGGCATTCTGTTTGTGCTGCTGCTCGCAACGCCCGCGCCCGCACAGACTTCGACCTACGCCAGGGATTCGGCCTGGCTGTGTCTGCCCGGCCGCGCGGACGCCTGTTCGACCCCGCTGGCGACGACCGCGCTCGATCCCAATGGCTATGGCTCGACCGGCCACAGCGTGGTGGCAAAAGACCCGCCGGTCGACTGTTTCTATGTCTACCCGACCGTCTCCAACGACCGCGGACTCAACAGCGACATGGTCGCGGGCCGCGAGGAGCGGTTGATGGCGCAAACCCAGTTCGGGCGTTTCGCCTCGGTGTGCCGGCCGTTCGCTCCGGTCTATCGGCAGATGACCATCGCCTCGATCGCCGCTTTTGCCACGGGCTCGGACGTCACCCAGGCGGGCGAGCTGGCCTATCGCGACGTCCGCGATGCCTTCCGCCAATTTGCCCGCGAACGCAGCGGCGGGCGGCCGTTCGTGCTCATCGGTCACAGCCAGGGCAGCCTGATGCTCCAGCAATTGATCGCGCGCGAGATCGAGAGCGACCCCGCGCTGGCGCGCCGGATGCTGCTCGCCATCCTCCCCGGCTACAACGTCCTCGTGCCCGCCGGGAAAAAGGTCGGCGGGACGTTCAAGTCGACGCCCTTGTGCAGCCGCGAGGGCGAAACCCGCTGCGTGCTGAGCTGGACCAGCTTTCGCGAAAAGAACGTCCCTCCCGCGGGCGCGATCTTCGGCTTTTCCGACCGCCCGGGCATGACCGTCGCC
>JANNDN010000360.1:0-3384 GCA_031387795.1 Sphingomonas sp. | reverse complement strand
AGGATGTCCGAATAATCGTCGTGGTCGGCCTGGAAGCGCTCGAGGTGCGGCCCGATGCCGTGGATCCCGACCGCGAACCCGCCGATCCAGTCCTCGCCGTCGGGGTCGATGAAGTCGGCGAGACAGAGGTTGGCGCGGCCTGTGCGCTTTTTTACCTGCTGGCGCAGGAAAGGGATTCGAAATTCCTTTCCCTCCCCCAACGGGGGAGGTGGCGGCGCGCCAGCGCTGACGGAGGGGGCAGTGCCGCTCGATCCCCCTCCGACGGCTTCGCCTCCACCTCCCCCCGAGGGGGAGGGGGAAATGATGAGATCATCCCCATCCCTCTTACACCGCCACAGCCCGACGGTGCCGCTCGCGGTCAGCCAGCGTTCGGCCATGATCCGGTCGAGCATCGCCTGCGCGTCGTCGAACAGGCTGCGCGCGCTTGTCCCCACCACCGGATCGTCGAGGATCGCGGGGTAATTTCCCGCCAGCTCCCACGCGCGGAAGAACGGGGTCCAGTCGATCGAGGCGCGCAGATCGCGCAGCGGCCATTCGCCAAAATGGTGAAGCCCGGGAAGCAGCGGCGGCGACGCCTTGCCCGTCGGGTCGAATGGAAAGGCGTTCGCGCGCGCCTCGGCCAGGCTGGCAAGCTGGCTCGGCGTGCCGCGCGCTCGAGCTTCGCGCAGAGCCGAATATTCCTCCGCGGCGGCGGTTACGAACGGCGCGCGCTGGGTCTCGCTCATCAGGCTCGAGGCGACCCCGACCGCGCGGCTGGCGTCGAGCACGTGGATCACCGGCCCGTCGAACGCGGGGTCGATGCGCAATGCGGTATGCGCCTTGCTCGTCGTCGCTCCGCCGATCAGCAAGGGCAGCCGCATTCCCGCGCGCTCCATCTCGCCCGCCACCGTCACCATCTCGTCGAGCGAAGGGGTGATCAGCCCGCTCAATCCGATCATGTCGGCGTCATTGTCATTGGCGGAAGCGAGGATGTCCTGCCACGGCACCATCACCCCCAAATCGATGACCTCGAAGCCGTTGCACTGCAACACCACACCGACGATGTTCTTGCCGATGTCGTGGACGTCGCCCTTGACCGTGGCCATGACGATCCGGCCCTTGCCGCGGCTTTCGACCCCGGGTTCCTTTTCCGCCTCGATGAAGGGGATCAAATGGGCGACCGCGCGCTTCATCACCCGCGCCGATTTGACCACCTGGGGCAAAAACATCTGCCCCGACCCGAACAGGTCGCCGACATGGTCCATTCCGTCCATCAGCGGACCCTCGATGACGTGGATCGGGCGGGTCGCGGCCAGCCGCGCCTCCTCGGTATCCTCGACGATGTGACTGTCGATGCCCTTGACCAGTGCGTAGGACAGGCGCTCGCCGACGGGCAGCGAGCGCCATTCGGCGGCGGCTTTTTCGGCGGCCGGATCGCTGTCGCGGAAGCGTTCGGCCAGGGTCACCAGCCGCTCGGTCGCGTCGCCGCCGCCTTTTGGCCGGCGGTCGAGGATGACGTCCTCGCACGCCTCGCGCAGTTCGCGATCGATGGTGTCGTAAACGTCTAGCTGGCCGGCGTTGACGATGCCCATGTCCATGCCCGCGGGGATGGCGTGGAACAGGAACACGCTGTGCATCGCGCGGCGCACCGGCTCGTTGCCTCGGAACGAGAAACTGAGGTTCGAAAGCCCGCCCGAAATGTGCACGCCGGGGCACGCCGCGCGGATTTCGCTCGTCGCCGCGATGAAGTCGAGCGCGTAGCGGCGGTGCTCGTCGATCCCGGTCGCGATGGCGAAGATATTGGGGTCGAAAATGATGTCGGTGGGGTCGGTCCCGGCCTCGGTAAGCAGCTTGTAGGCGCGCTTGCAGATCGCGACCTTGCGCTCCTTGGTATCCGCCTGGCCGACCTCGTCGAACGCCATCACCACCACCGCGGCGCCATAAGCGCGGCACTTGGCGGCGAGCTCGAGGAACGGCGCCTCGCCCTCCTTGAGGCTGATCGAATTGACGACCGGCTTGCCCGACACGCATTTGAGCCCGGCCTCGATCACGCTCCATTTCGATGAGTCGATCATCACCGGAATGCGGGCGATGTCGGGCTCCGCGGTGATGCGCTTGAGGAAGGTCGCCATGGCGAGCTCGCCGTCGAGCAAAGCCTCGTCCATGTTGACGTCGAGGATCTGCGCGCCGTTGTCGACCTGGGCGCGGGCGACCTCGACCGCGGCGTCATAATCGTCGGCCAGGATCAATTTCTTGAATTTGGCCGAGCCGGTGACGTTGCAGCGCTCGCCGATGTTGACGAAGCGCGCGCCCGCGCCGGGGGTTTGGCTCATGCCGCGATGACCATCGGCTCGAGCCCCGCAAGCAGGGTCGAGCGCGATGCCGCCGGGACGACGCGCGGTGTGCTATCGCGCGCTGCCCCGGCGATCGCGGCGATGTGCAGCGGGGTCGTCCCGCAGCACCCGCCGACGACGTTGACCAGGCCCTGGCCCAGCCACTCACGAACCTGCGTCGCGGTTTCCGCAGCGGCCTCGTCATATTCGCCGAGATCGTTGGGCAGGCCGGCATTGGGATAGGCCATGACCAAAGTGTCGGCGATCCGCGACAGCGAAGCGAGGTGTGGCCTCAGCTGCGCCGCCCCGAACGAGCAATTGAGCCCGACGGTCAACGGACGGGCATGGCGGACGCTGGCCCAGAACGCCTCGACCGTGTGCCCCGACAAATTGCGGCCGCTAAGGTCGGTGAGGGTCATCGACAGCATCAGCGGCAGCGGCCGCCCGAGCGCGGCCTCGGCCTCGAGCGTCGCCACGATCGCCGCCTTGGCGTTAAGCGTGTCGAACACCGTCTCGACGAGGATAAAATCGACCCCGCCGTCGGCGAGCGCCTCGACCTGTTCGCGATAGACCGCCTTCATTGCGTCGAAATCGACCTCGCGGAAGCCGGGATCCTCGACCTTCGGCGACAGGCTCAAGGTCTTGTTGGTGGGCCCGAGCGCGCCCGCGACCCAGATCGGCCGGTCCTGCCGGTCTGCGACCGCGCGGGTGATGCTGGCCGCCGCGCGGTTGATGTCGGCGACCAGATGCTCGGCGCCGAAATCGGCTTGGCTGATCGAGGTCGCGTTGAAGGTGTTGGTCGCTAGCACGTCGGCGCCGGCGGCCGCGAAACTCTCGCAAATCCGCTCGACGATCGCCGGCTGGCTGAGGTTGAGAAGGTCGTTGTTGCCGCGCTGGTCCTTGAGCAGATCGTAACCCGCGCAATAATCCTCCCCGACCAGCTTTTCGGCCTGAATCAGGGTGCCGTAAGCGCCGTCCTTGATCAGCACCCGCTTCGCCGCCTCGGCACGAAAGGTCTCTGCTAGCGTCATGCGCGTGCCCTGACGCCGAGCAAATGGCAGATCGCGTAGCT
>JANNDN010000194.1:0-2935 GCA_031387795.1 Sphingomonas sp. | reverse complement strand
GAATCCATGGTGAAGCCGTGGGTGAGGAGCGTGCCGTAGGGCGCCCGCCCGCGCGTGCCGCAGCTTTCGAGCAAGCTCGACTGGAACCAGCCGCGGTGCTGGTCCGAACCCTCGACATAGATATCCGCGGGCCAGGTGAGTTCGGGCCACTCGCCGCTTTCGAGCACGAAGGCGTGGGTGCAGCCGCTGTCGAACCACACGTCGAGAATGTCGGTGACCATCTCATAATCGTCGGCGTTGCGACCCTCGCCGAGATAATCCGCGGCGCGGGCCTCGTCCCACGCATCGACGCCCTCGTCGCGGATGGCGGCGACGATCCGCGCATTGACCTTGGCGTCGACCAGCAATTCGCCCGATTTGCGATGGACGAACAAGGCGATCGGCACGCCCCAGGCGCGCTGGCGGCTGATCACCCAGTCGGGCCGGTCCTCGACCATCGCGGCGAGCCGGTTGCGCCCCTTTTCGGGGACGAAGCGGGTGTCGGCGATGGCGCGCATGGCGAGCTGGCGAAGCGCCGGACCCAGCGCCAGCGCCCCGCCCTCATTGTCCCAGCGCTTCTCGGCGAAGCTCTCGCAATGCTCGACCGGAAGCGCCCGGTCCATGGCGATGAACCATTGCGGGGTGCAGCGGTAGATACCCTTGGCTTTCGACCGCCATGAGTGCGGATAGCTGTGCCGGAAATCGCTCGCCGAGAGCAATTGCCCGGTCGCCGCGAGGTCGGTCAGGATCGGGCCCTCGGGCGCATTGAATTTGTTGTTGATGACGCTGCCCTGGCCGCCCAGCCATTCCCAGTCGGCGCGATACTTGCCATCCCCTTCGACCGCGAATTGCGGCCCGATGCCATGCTCGCGGCACAATTCGAAATCGTCCTCGCCATGATCGGGCGCCATATGGACGAGGCCGGTGCCCTGGTCGGTGGTGACGAAATCGCCGGGAAGGAAGGGGCGGGGTTTGGCGAAAAAGCCGCCGAGCTTGTGCATCGGGTGTTTGGCGATGGTGCCGGCGAGTTGATTTCCCCGTATCGTTCGAACGACAGTTCCGGGAAACATGTAACGGTGTGTGCGCTCTTTGAACTGCTCCCACAAAGTCACAGCCACGAGATAAAAATAAGGCTGCATGAGTAGGATGGGCTGACCCGGCTCTAGGGCTTGCGCGACACTTCGAGTGGAATGGACGAGAACGTATTCAACCTCCGGCCCGTAAGCGATCGCTTGATTGACTGGGATCGTCCACGGGGTCGTCGTCCAGATGACGGCATGGGCGCCTACCAACTCCGGGATCGGGCTCTTGACGATCTCGAACCCCAGATCGATCTGGGTCGAGACAATATCCTCATATTCGATCTCGGCCTCGGCCAGCGCGGTCTTCTCAACCGGCGACCACATCACTGGCTTGGCCCCGCGATAGAGCTGGCCGCTTTCCGCGAACTTCATCAGCTCGGCGACGATCGTGCCCTCGGCCTTGAAGTTCATGGTCAGATACGGCTTGTCCCAGCGCCCGCCGATGCCGAGCCGCTTCAATTGGCCGCGCTGAGTATCGACCCAATGCTGGGCATAAGCGCGGCACTCGGCGCGGAATTCCTTGACCGGCACCTCGTCCTTGTTGAGCTTCTTCTTGCGGTACTGCTCCTCGACCTTCCATTCGATCGGCAGGCCGTGGCAGTCCCAGCCGGGCACGTAGGGCGCGTCCTTGCCGAGCAAAGTCTGCGTGCGCACCACCATGTCCTTGATCGCATGGTTGAGTGCGTGGCCGATGTGGATGTCGCCATTGGCGTAAGGCGGGCCGTCGTGGAGGATGAATGTTTCGCGGGCTTCGCGGGCCTTGCGCACCTGGCCGTAAAGGTCCTCGGCCTCCCAGCGGGCAAGGATCGCCGGCTCCTTCTGCGGCAGGCCGGCCTTCATCGGGAAGTCGGTGCGCGGAAGGAACACAGTGGAACGGTAATCGGGCTTTTCGGGAGCGTCGGACATGTGAAGCGGGGCCTTAGGGGGTCGCTCAATCGGCGGCAAGAAGCCGCCGCGCCTCCGCTTCATCCGCCCCCATCTGTGCCCTCAACGTATCGAGATCGTCGAATTTCGCCTCGTCGCGGAGGAAATGCCGGAGCGCGACTTCCATCCTTCGCCCGTACAAATCCTCGTCGAAGTCGAACAGGAAGGTCTCGAGCAATTCGCGCGGGGGCTCGAAGGTCGGGCGGATGCCGAGGCTGGCCACGCCGGGCAGTTCGCGACCGTCGTCGAGGCGCGCGGTCACCGCATAGATGCCGTAGCGCGGCCGCTGATAGTCGCCGAGCGCCATGTTCGCGGTCGGGTAACCAAGGCCGCGGCCGCGCTTGTCGCCATGCTCGACCACGCCGTCGACGGCATAGGGCCGAGTGAGCAGGCGCGTCGAGGTCGCAAGGTCGCCTGCAATCAGCGCCTCGCGAATCCGGCCCGATGAAACGCGGTCGTCGCCCGCGGTCACCGCTCCAACCGCCTCGGCCGCGATCCCGTGCTCGGCGGCGAGCTCGGCGAGCAAAGCGACATTGCCCTGGCGGCCCTTGCCGAAGGTGAAGTCGTCCCCCGTCACCAGGCCCGCGGCGCCGATCCGCTCGGCCAGCAAGGCGACGAAATCCGCCGCGCTGGTTGCCGCGAGCCCGGAGCCGAACTCGAACACCAGCATGGCGTCGGCCCCGGCGTGGGCGAACAGCTCCTCGCGCTGGTCAAGGCTGGTCAGGCGAAAGGGCGGCAGATCGGGCTTGAAGAAGCGCACCGGATGCGGGTCGAAGGTCGCGACGATCGCCGGCCGCCGCTCGTGAAAAGCGCGCTGGATGGCGCGCCCGACCACCGCTTGGTGGCCGCGATGGAAGCCGTCGAAATTGCCGAGCGCGACAATCGCGCCGCGCCAGGCCTCGGGGATTGGGGTATCGAGGCTCAGCCGCTCCATCGCATCCGCCTCTATC